>NZ_JACVOW010000002.1:0-50717 GCF_018882265.1 Polynucleobacter sp. AP-Feld-500C-C5
CCGCTTAAGACCACCTGACTTTAGAAACTCTTTAACTACCTTTAGCTTGAACTGCTTGCTGTACTTGCTCATAAAACAAAACCCCCTTGGTTGGACATAGCGTCCAACTTTTGGGGGTCAGTTCACTAGGGTGGCTTTCTTTTTAAGTCAATATCAGTTGACTTACTTAGACGGCAACAAAGGTATTTTCAAGTTTGCCAATGCCGCCCATCTCAACCACTACGACATCGCCATTGACTAAATACTTCGGCGGCTTAAATCCGATGCCAACACCCACGGGGGTCCCGGTGGCAATCAGATCGCCAGGGTAAAGCGTAATACCGGCTGAGACAGTGGCAATCATGTTCGGAATATCAAAGATCAGATCTTTGGTATTGGAGTTTTGGCGTAACTCACCATTGACCCAGCATTTCACAGAAATATCTTCGGCATTGACTTCATCTGTGGTCACAACCCAGGGGCCCATCGGACAGAAGGTATCAAAACTCTTGCCAAGGAACCATTGCTTATGACGTTGTTGCCAATCGCGGGCCGTCACATCATTAATAGCGGTGTAACCCCAGACATGTTTCATGGCATCCGCTTCGCTAATCCCTTTGCCGCCTTTGCCAATCACAATCGTTAACTCTGCTTCGTAGTCGATACAAGTAGAGATAGCGGTTGGAATGATGACATTAGTATTTGGGCCGGTGACAGACTCTGGCGGCTTGGTAAAGAAAATGGCATGGCTTGGAATATCCTCGCCTGGTTTAGCGCTGCCATCAAATCCGCTATTAGAAAATTCTTTAGCATGCTCATAATAATTTTTGCCAACACAGAAAATATTTCTACGAGGTCTTGGAACGGGGGCGAGTAAACGAATATCACTCACGGCATGCGTCGCAATGGGCTGGGGTAATTTGCCAGCCAGATCTGATTTGAGGATGGCCACAATGCCGTCTTCACTTACATCAACCCCTAAATCAAGCTCTTGTACAGTCTTGCCGTCAGCCGCTACGATTCCCACCCGAGTCTTAGAAGGCTCTTTGCTTAAAGAAAATGCTGCGTATCTCATGATTACTATCTCCAGTGGGGGTTATGTCTAGACTAACCCTAGTTGATTGTGATGATTCTTGTAGTAGGATAAAGAGCATAAATAATAACGAAATTACGGTTCAGAGACAAAATGAGACAAAAATACCAAGTTCGCCGTTTGTTGGGCTGTATCGCATTATCTTGTTGGGCAATTTCTGCGTTTGCCCAGACCCTAGAGCCTTGGCCCACCAAGTCGATCACCATGGTCGTGCCATTTCCTCCGGGTGGTGTAGCCGATGCCGTAGGTAGACCGGTGGCTGAAGCGCTGTCCCGCATCTTGGTCCAACCGGTGATTGTGGAAAATAAGGCGGGTGCAGGTGGTGGTATTGGTATGGCGTCAGTGGCTAAATCAAAACCAGATGGTTACACCATCTTGATGGCTTTATCTTCCATTTCAATTATTCCCGAGGCTGACAAAGTAGTCGGGCGCGAGCAATCTTTTCAGTTGAATCAACTCAAACCGATTGCCCGTTTTACTGCTGATCCAACCGTATTAGTGGTGCGCGCAGATAGCCCTTGGAAAGATTACAAAGCTTTTGTAGCTGCAATGCGCGCCAATCCTGGTAAATACAACTTTGGTTCTTCAGGAAACTATGGAACTATGCACGTGCCAATGGAGATGCTCAAGTCTTCTGAAAAGTTCTACATGGTACATATTCCTTATACGGGTGCTGGGCCAGCGATTGTGGGTTTATTGGGCGGACAGGTGGATGCGATTGCTACTGGGCCATCCTCGATTGTTCAGCAAATTAAAGCAGGCAAGGTACGTGCTTTAGCCCATTGGGGTGATGGCAGATTGGCTAGCATGCCAGAGGTACCCAGCTTTAAAGAAATGGGTGTGAAGATAGAGTTTTCACAGTGGGCTGGATTATTTGTGCCTAGTGCTACTCCTGACTACATCACCAATAAGCTACGTGAAGCTGCTAAGCAAGCCTCAACGGATGAGAGAGTACGCTCTGTGATTAATGGCGCAGGAAGCCCCATCCAATATCTGGATGCTCCCGAATTTAAAGTCTACTGGGATAAAGAATCTGCGCAGATGGGTGAGATCGTCAGAAAGATCGGCAAGGTGGAATGATGAAAAGAATTCTGATTTCATTGATGTTGCTCGGTATTGCGCAGACTCATGCTGCCTCTGTGCAAGAGCAGATGGAGCAAGATCCCAAGGTCAAAGTAGCCATTGAAGAATTGGTGATTGCTAATCATATTTTGTACGACCAAAATGCAGTTGATGGCTATGGCCATATTAGCGTTCGTAATCCTGCCAATCCCAATACTTTCTTTCTAGCGAGAAGTGTTGCGCCGTCGACTGTTAAGGTCGAGGACATCATAGAGTTCGATATGAATGGTAAGGCGCTCAATGGCGACACTCGGGTTGCATATGGCGAACGATTTATTCATAGTGGCATTCTAAAAAATCGTCCCGATATCAATTCAGTGATTCATGGACATGCACCACCGATCTTGCCTTATGGTTTGACTGGAACTCCCTTAAAACCGGTGTATCACATGAGTTCTTTTTTGGCCGAGGGCGCACCGATATTTGAAATTCGTAATTTTGCAAAACCTAATCCAGATACCGATATGTTTGTCAGTAATGTGGAGTTGGGTAATGCCTTATCCCAATCAATGGGTTTGCAATACTTTGTTCTGATGCGTGGTCACGGTTATGCCGCTGGAGCAGACTCCATCAAAAAGGCTGTCTTTAGGGCGGTCTATGCGATTCAGAACGCCAGCATTCAAGGGGAAGCAATGAAGATGGGGCAGGTTCAATATCTCACCCCAGGTGAAGCCTCGATCGCCCAAGAAACGATCGAGAAGACCATTGGTCGACCTTGGCAGCTTTGGACCGAAAGAGTCAAGAAAACACAATAAGTCATTATCCATTAGCATGGCAATGAATGTATTAATGATTGCACTGAAAGGTAATAATGAGTTTGAAAAAAGAGATCCATATTTTTGGTTTTGCCTTAGCGCTACTTAGTGCTTCCGGATTGGTGCATGCACAATCAGGCGAAAGCACTTACAAACAAGTATGCGCTAGCTGTCATGGCGCTGGTGTTCTGAATGCGCCGAAGTTTGGAGATAAAGCTAAGTGGGCACCATTGATCGCAGAAGGGCAGCCAACTTTGACTGCACATGCTTATGTTGGGGTGAGAGCTATGCCGCCAAAGGGAGGAAACCCGAATTTGAGTATTGAGGCATTTTCAGATGCGCTGGTCTATATGGTCAACAATTCAGGCGGTAACTGGAAATCACCGGATGCAAAGATGATTACTGCCATTAATAAAGAAGTGGAATCTCGTAAAGCAGGATTGAATAAGAAGCAATGATGTGGCTGTAAAGATGTAGAAGTTTAAATGGATTGAATAAAACGATCAATAGAGATTATTCGGAGACAATATGATTCACTTTCAATTTTTGCGTAAGCAATGCGCTTTTGTTTGTGCTGCCATAACGGCCTCAGTTTTTTGCGCCCCCTTGGTGTTTGCTCAGCCTTTCCCTAATAAACCCGTCAAAATTATTGTCACGGCAGCGCCAGGTGGCACAACTGATATTTCATCGCGTGCTCTGTCAGAGATTTTGGGTAAAGAGCTTGGACAAAGTGTGATCATTGAAAACAAAGCCGGTGGCGCAGGCATCATTGGTATTCAAGCTTTGCTTGCAGCCCCTGCTGATGGTTATACCATGGCCATGGGCAATATTGGCCCGAATGCAATTAACTACAGCCTTTATAAAAGTCTTCCTTATAAGATGGAAGACATGGAGCCCATCACTGTTGTGATTGCTAACCCAAACGTACTAGTAGTCAATCCCGAGGTGCCTGCAAAGACGGTTGCTGAGCTGGTTGCTTTGGCAAAAGCCAATCCGGGTAAATATTCCTTTGCATCTTCTGGCCGTGGTCAATCAATCCATATGTCTGGCGAGTTATTTAAAACACAAGCTGGTATCGACATTATTCACGTACCCTATAAAGGTGCTGGACCAGCATTGGCTGATCTATTGGCTGGCCAGACGAGCATGATGGTCGATAACCTGCCGAGCTCGATGCAATACATCAAGGCTGGAAAATTACGCGCTCTCGCAGTGACCAGCAAGAACAGAGTTGCAGAACTGCCTGATGTACCAACCATGATTCAAGCGGGTTATCCCAACTTTGAAGTTACTGCGTGGTTTGGTTTATTCGTTCCTGCTGGAACACCAAAACCTGTGATCGACAAACTCTATGTTGCTGTAAAGAAAGCACTAGACTCCCCAGAAATTAAACAACGCTGGAAAGATTTGGGCGGCTGGGCTGTAGGTGACACACCGGCTAACACCAAGCTCTTTATTGCCGCTGAGAAGAAGAAGTGGGAGTTGGTTGCTCAGCAAGCCAAAATCGAGGCCGAGTAATCTTGGTATAACTACAGAGCATTGAATTACAAAAAGGGGATCTCATCGAGATCCCCTTGATTCTTTCTAAGTGTTGGGTAATTAGTCTGCCTTGACGTTGGCATCCTTAATGACCTTACTCCACATATTGAGTTCACGATGAATACGTTTACTTGAGTCTGCTGGAGAAAGATAATTTACATAAACGCCAGCAGCTAGCATGCGTTCTTGAACATCGGGGCGCTGCAAAATGGTTTTGATATCTGCACTCAATTTATTCACGATGGCTGGTGGTGTTCCTGCTGGTGCTTCAATACCAAACATGCTCACTACGTCAAAGTTTGGCAAGCCGGTTGCTTCGGTGACGGTCGGTACATCAGGCAACTGACTGATGCGTTTAGCAGTGGTCACTGCCAATGCCCTTAACTGACCTGCTTGGATAAATTGCAAAGCAGCTGGAACGGTTTCAGACATGCTGAGTACTTGTCCGCCAACCAGATCGGTCATAGCAGGCCCGCTCCCTTTATATGGGATATGCAGCATATCTAGTCCGAGTTGGTAACGGAACATTTCCATCGCGAGACGCTGTGGAGCGCCAGCGCCAGAAGAGGCAAAAGTGAGCTTGCCTGGATTGGCTTTCGCATAGGCGATGAACTCTTTCATATTCTTTACGGGTACTGATGGGTTCACCACAAAGACGAGAGGTACGACACCCACAATGGCCACTGGAGTGAAATCTTTCTCCAAGTTGTATTTAATCTTGTCTTTGTCTAAGTTTGTATTGATGGCATGGGAGGTGAGGGCGCCCATCAATAAGGTGTAGCCATCGGCTGGCGATTTGGCGACTAAGTCAGCGCCAATATTGCCGCTATCTCCAGCGCGGTTGTCTGGCACTACTTGCTGATTCAATGTCTTAGACAGCTCTTGTGCCATGATGCGGCCAATCACATCAGTCGCCCCACCTGGAGGGAAAGGGATCACTAGTCGGATTGACTTATCCGGATAGTTTTTCAGTGCAGCATCGCCTTGAGCGAGCACTGGGGATGCGATGAAGCTAGCGCATAGGGCTGCGCTAATCCAATAGGTCAGTTTTTGTCTCATTTTGTATTATTGGTAATGGGTTGAACTACAAGTTTCCATTATCTACAGAATTTGGTTTTCTGCACTAGATTCAGGATTGAAGCCATTCTCTAATTACAATGAATGCATGACCCTAGAGCCCCATCAAATTGAGATCATTGGATATTGCGCTGCATTCTTAACCACGGTTGCGTTTTTACCCCAAGCAATTCAGTCTTGGCGCACCAAAGATCTTTCTGGAATCTCCTTCGGAATGTATTCCTTATTTACTGCAGGAGTGGGTTTGTGGCTGGTCTACGGTCTGATTATTGAAAAGTGGCCCTTGATATTAGCCAATGCCCTCACTTTTACTCTCGCCCTCAGTATTTTATTATTGAAATTGCGTCATACTTCTAAACAACCGAAACAATAAAAATCCCCCCTTTAGAAAGGTAAGTCATGAGTTCAACTTTTGTTATCGATCCTCCAGTGCAGATTTCTTTGCCAGTGACAGGTGAAACCCGTCGCTTTGCAGTCAATCGCATTTATTGCGTCGGTCGTAACTATGCAGATCATGCGCGTGAGATGGGCCATGATCCAGATCGTGAGCCACCATTCTTTTTTATGAAGCCAGCAAACTCGATCGTGACGGATGGTAAAGATATGACTTACCCCAATTTATCGAAAGATGTCCATCACGAAATTGAAATGGTCGTCGCTATTGGCAAAGGGGGCTCTAATATTGCTGCCGATAAAGCCTTGGATTATGTCTATGGATATGGCGTTGGCTTGGATATGACAAGACGCGACTTACAAGGTGAGGCAAAAAAAATGGGCCGTCCTTGGGATACTGGCAAAGCCTTTGACCAATCTGCTCCTTGTGGAGAAATTACGCCAGTCACTCAATGTGGTCATCCTAGCCAGGGCGCAGTTACATTATTAGTAAATGGTGAAGAGCGTCAGTTGGGTGATCTCAATCAACTGATCTGGAATGTACCTGACACCATTGCATACCTCTCAACGCTGTTTACATTAGAGCCAGGTGATCTCATTTTCTCTGGCACACCCGCAGGCGTAGGCCCTGTGAAAAAAGGGGATGTACTCGAGGGCAGTGTTGCGGGATTAAAGAATCTTAAAACCAAAATCGCTTAAGAATGTATTAAATGCCTCACTGAACGCAAAACTGCCGAATATAAAAACATGAATATCTTCAGAACCCTTGTAGTAGTTTCTACCCTGTCTTTATTGTTAGCAGCTTGCGCGAGTAATGAAGCCAGTGCGCCTAGTGTAGCAAGCACTGCTGCACCCGCAAGCTTGTATACCAATGCGACTCCTTTGGATTTACGTTTAAGTGCATGGCCATACCCTTATCCAACCAAAGAATTTAAAACGAGCTTGCAAGGCGTTCCCGCCAGCATGGTCTATATGGATGTGCCGGCGGTAGGCAAACAAAAGGGTGCAGTGTTGCTCTTTCATGGCAAGAACTTCTCGAGCGATTATTGGGCGCCTACGATTGCAGGCTTAACGCAAGCAGGGTATCGCGTGATTGCCCCAGATCAGATTGGTTTTGGTAAATCTTCTAAGCCAAATGTCGCATATCACTTTGATGATTTAGCTGCCAATACCAAAGCTTTGCTCAAATTAATGGGTATCAAGCAAGTCTCGGTGATTGCAAATTCGATGGGCGGCATGGTTGGTGTGCGCTTTGCGCGCCTCTATCCACAGACAGTACAAAAGTTAGTTCTGGAGAATCCTCTAGGACTAGAGGATTACAGCAAAGATATCCCGCCTCAGCAAAACGACAATTTACTCAAGTTAGAGATGGCCCAAACGGAGACGAGTTATCGTCGCTTCTTGCAAACGTATTTTCCGACTTGGCAACCTGCCTATGAAAAGTTTGTTGAAGTCTATGTTCGCGTTCAAAAAGGCTCAGACTATCCTGCCTATGCAATGACATCGGTGCTCACGTATCAGATGATTGCTGAAAAACCTGTTGTTGGTGATTTGCCACAGCTCAAGATGCCGGTATTACTAGTGATTGGTCAAAAAGATCGCACCGTATTTGGTAGACGGTTTGCACCCCCTGAGGCAGTAAAAGCTTTGGGTAACTTTCCGGAGTTGGGTAAAAAAGCTCAGGCAGTGATTCCGAATGCAAGGTTAGTGCCGATTGAGAATGTTGGTCACGTCCCGCACGTAGAGGTTCCCGATCTCTTTGTTGCAACAGTCGTGCAGTTCCTCAATCAATCTAGCAAGAATTAATAACGAGTTACATCACTGTTTTGGGTTTTACGTATTTAGAAAATGGGTATTCCTAAAGACCATTTTCTAGACTCTGAATTGCTGATTTACCGAGTTCTAGAGTCTCCTGCGCTAGAATTCTCCTATGTATATGTTCCTGCCTTTTCTGACAGCGTTGATCGGACTCTTCTTAGTCTGGTTTGAGAAGCGCTTTGCAGGTTTATTAATGTTGGCGATCACCGTACTCATTTTGATGGTTTGGTTTCGCTTTCATGCAACGAATCATCTCAATATCAGTCTGTAAGCATTGTGAGCAGACAATCCTTTCCTTCTTTAGCGGCTTTAGGTAACCAACTGGCTTTGTTGGCAGTGATTGGCACCTTGTCTTATGCCTTTGTTGATCAATTGTATTTTGGTGAGTTGCCTTGCCCACTTTGCTTAATGCAAAGGATGGGCTTTGTGATTATTGGATTTGCTTTGGTGCTCAATATTCGCTGTGGTGCGCACTCAGCGCATTATGGCTGTGGCATGATGGGTGGCTTAGTGGGGATGATGGTTTCTCTGCGTCAAGTATTGCTCCACATTCTGCCGGGCGACAAAGGCTTTGGCGCAACCTTCTTAGAGCTCCATTTTTATACTTGGGCTTTCGTTGGTTATCTTGGCTTATTAGCGGGCTTTGCCATTTTGTTAATGCTGCCAAATCGTGAAGTACGTTCACGTTCTTGGTTTGCCAATACACTAGTCATTCTGTTTATTTTGATTGTTTTAGCTAATCTCGTTTCAACTCTACTCGAATGTGGCATTGGCGCTTGTGCTGATGATCCAGTCAAGTATGAGGGTTGGCTGTGGTTGCGCTCCCGATTTGGTTTTTAAGTGATGATGCCCACTAGGTTGGGCTTTAAGATGATGCGATTCTCTAAGGCAGCTAAGAGCCTGCTTCTATTCATATGCTTCAGTGCAGTGACGCTCTTAGTGCAAGCTCAAGCAGATCTTCAAAAAAGTACCCACTGGCCAAAACAATCTATTCGAATTGTGGTGACCTTTACTCCTGGTGGGGCGCCTGATATTTTGGCGCGCGTGTTAGCAGAAAGTTGGCAACAAAGTTTGGGTGTACCGGTCTTAGTTGAAAACCGTCCCGGCTATGGTGGCAACATCGGTGCTGATCTCGTAGCCAAGAGTGAACCTGATGGTTACACGCTCCTGATTGGCACGGTAGGCATCCATGCGATCAATGGTGCGCTTTATGACAAGATGTCCTTTGACCCCGTTAAAGACTTTACGCCCATTAGCTTCTTGGCTAGTACTCCTAATGTACTCATTGTTAATAAACAACTGGGCGTGAATAACTTGCAAGAGCTCATTGAACTTGCAAAAGCTAAACCCAATCAACTGACCTTTGGTTCTTCGGGTGTAGGTACTTCATTGCATATGTCCGGTGAATTATTTAAAGAGATGGCTGGCGTACAAATTCGGCATATTCCGTATAAGGGGCGCGCACAGTCCTTACCAGATTTAGTCAGTGGTCGTATCTCCATGCTCTTTGATAACTTGTCATCTTCACTGCCTTTAATTAAAGCTGGTGAAGTGCAGGCTTTAGGTGTCACTACCCTCAAGCGTTCTCAAGCTGCCACTGACATTCCCACATTGGCGGAACAGGGCTTGCCTGGATTTGAGGCAGTTTCTTGGTTTTCTTTAATGGCGCCAGCGAACTTACCGCCTGCCGTTCAAAAGCGTCTCAATCAGTTAACTAGAAAAACGCTGAATAATCCTGAAGTTAGAACTCGTCTTTTGGCGGGGGGCTTAGATCCCGCCCCGGGAGGCCCCAATGAGCTATCTAAATTGATTACCCAGGAGTCTGCTAAATGGAGTAGGGTAGTAAAGCAATCTGGAGCAAAATTAGATCAGTAGGGTGGCACTAATAACAGTGCTAATAAATAAGTTACTTTCTTGTCAGCTTGAGTGAATTTGAGGCGTTATTAATAGTAAGACATTGATAGTAAAACCAGTAAAAACTAGAATATCAATATCAAGAAATAGAAGACCACGTAGGACCAAATGGGGGGTCAATCATGAAACAGATCAATCAATTCAGTATCTTAGGAGTCGCCTTAGCTGCTCTACTGGCATTTGCTCCTGTAGCTGCTCAAGCAGGCAATGTGGGTTGGAATGTCTCAGTTGGCGGTGGCCATGGCGGTTACGGTGGTGGTTGGCGTCCTGCCGCCTACGGTCCTGGTTGGGGCCATGGTTACGGACCAGGTTGGCGTGGTAATTGGGCTTATGGTGGCGGGTATTACGGCCCATATGCTAACTACTACTCACCTCCCGTAGTTTATGCTCCGCCTGTAGTCTACATGCCGCCTCAGCAACCAATGGTATTGGCAGCTCAGCCTCAGCCGGCAGTTTGGTATTACTGTGAAGCTAGCGGCAAGTATTTCCCATACGCACAAGAGTGTCCAACAGGTTGGCAGATACAAGCAGCAACGCCACCTACGAGCAACACTCAACCAAGACGTCCACAGTATTGATGCTGTATTTATCCAGCTTATTTCAGAATATTTAAAGGTTTTTTATGAAACGATTTGCTCGTATCGCAGTATTGACTGTTTCTGTATGCACTTCACTAGCTGGATGCGTATCTGCGCCAACTGGACCTACGATTGCGATCATGCCGCGCGAAGGTAAACCGTTTGAGGTGTTTCAACAAGAAGATAAGCAGTGCCGTGAGTTTGCTGACAATGCTGTCAAAGATACCAGTAATGCTGCCTTAAAAGAAGGCGCTACCAGTGCCGCCATTGGTGCCGCCTTAGGCGCCGCTGCTGGTGCAGTGATTCAGGGTGGTAGTAGTCCGAACATTGGTACTGGCGCAGGTGTTGGTTTATTAGGTGGCGCTGCGATGGGTGCTATGAACTCAGCTGGCAAACAAAACCAAGCGCAAACTCAATACAACATTGCCTACCAACAATGTATGTACTCTAAAGGCAATCAGGTTCCTAGTTATGCGGCACCTGTCTCAGGACCGAGCTACCGCTAAGTTCCGCAGTAGTTTTACAGCTCGACTGGCGGATGCGTTTTCTCATAGCGCTCCGCCGTTCTTCTAAATAAGTAGAGTAGTAAGCAGCCAGCTAACCCTAGGCTAATGCTGTTGCCAGCCCAAAAGCCATTAGCACCTTGCAAGAATGTGGGCGTATTACCCAATACATTAAAGCCCATCAAGTAACCGCCACCAAGACCTACACCCCAGAGTGAGCCAGCATAAATGAGCATAGGCCAAAAGGCGATCCGATATGCTCGCAAAATAAATGCGGCAGTCACTTGCAAGGCATCAAAGATTTGATAAAAAGCAATAAACAAAAAGAGGGGTATGGAAAATGCTTTCACTTCCTCTGGTGGATCATATAAATCTAATAGCTGAATGCGGAACACCCAGACAGCAATACCAATAATGATGCACAAAGTGGTTGTAAAGAAAACCGAGGACCAACCAATTTCTTCAGCGCGCTCTGGCTTGTTAGCACCAATCGATTGAGATACTAAAGTCATCGTGGCAATCGAGAGTGAGAGTGGCACCATATAAATTACGGTTCCCATATTGGCCACAATTTGATGCCCCGCTAGAGCAGTAGTGCCTAAACGCGCAATAAACAAGGACATGAAGGTAAAGGAGGTGACTTCAATCAGATAGCTAAAGCCAATCGGCGTACCTAGCTTTAACAAAGTCCAAATGCGAGGCCAATCAGGTAGGCTAAAGCGCTCGAATATCTTGAAGGGTAGATAAAAGCGATCAAACAGTACAAAGCCTAGAGTCATTAACAGCCAAGACCAGTTGATGATGACGGTAGCAACCGCACAGCCTGGGCCACCCATCCCTTCAATGCCTAAGCCGCCATAAATAAACAGAAGATTTAAGGGAATCTTCAGACCTAATCCAATTAATTGCACCACGGTAATGACTGTAGGGCGGGAGACGGCGTTATGTAATCCCATGAGGATGCGCATACCCATACTTGCTGGTAAGCCAAGCGCCAAAATACTGAGATATAGCCTTGCCTTATCTTCAATATCAGAACTGATTTGCGAGATCGCCAATAAATGATCTGCATTGAGTAAGATAAAACAACCGAGAATAGATAAACCTAAAGCAAGCCAAGTTGCTTGACGAACTTCTTCGCCAATCTCGCTATAGCGTTTTGCGCCAAAAAGTTGCCCAGCGATTGGAGCGAGAGCAGACACGACGCCAGTGAGACCAACATAGATACTAATGAAGATGGCTGAAGCCATGGCTAATGCTGCTAGATCATCGGCAGAGTAACGTGCCGTCATTGCGGTATCTAAAACCCCAAAGGTAATGACTGCGAGTTGACCAATGAGCAGAGGACCGGCGAGTTTTAGTAGAGCGGGAACGTCCTCACGTAGGCGTGATAACTTAAAGTGCAGCACGCCTTATTCCGGAATCACTTCGTATAGACGCAAACGCTCATCGCGGTCAGCGGCGCGACGATCTTCCCAGAGAAGGCGAAGTTTCTTGTTATTAAGTTGCGCGTAGGCTTTTGCTTCAGATTGGTTATGCGTCAGCATCCAAGGACAATCTGGATCATCACGTAAAGTCAGTTTAGTAAAGTAGTCAAATGAGGCTAACTGGGCCGAACCAATATTGCTGGTGTTAATGCATCCGCCGCCTGTAGGAACTACTTGTGCCAGACGAGCAGATACCGGACGATAGGTTTTAGCAAAGTTAATAGTAGGTAGCCATAGAGTCATGAGTAATACCCACATCAAGGTAGTACCTGATGCCGAGATAATCAAGCAGCGCCAGATTTCTTTAGGGGCGCGCGATGTTCTCCAGCGGACCACTGAGAGCCAGACACCAGTAATCGCAAGTGCGACGATAAACGCAAGCCAATTCAATTGACCTTCAAAACCGGGAAGTAAGCGTGCAATATTGGCAGCGGTAGATTCTGGATAGCCGGTGACTTTTGCGAGCCAGATAATCCAAATGGCTAAGGCAATTAGCGTAAAGCTGAACATCGCAAACCAATCAATAAAGCTGATGATGCTACGTTTAAGAATCGGTAAGCTAAAAGCAGCGATGATCGACAGGCTAGGAATCATGATCATCAGATCATGTTCATTTGCCTCGAGGCGGAATAGGACGTAAATCAAGGTACCAATAAATAAGCTCAGCGGAATACAAAGGTGGGGAGCGCGCCAAGACCCTGCTTCTTTAACGCGACCCCAGTGTCCTAAAGAGATCAATACTAATGGCCATACCGGCCAGGCATAAGCCCAGAAGTTCACACTCAAAAAACTCAAGGACTCAAGCGATGGAGTAGAACGCATCTCCGGCACATTGCGCCAGCCTTCTTGAGCAATGTGGCGCCAGCTAGCCGGTAAGTCAGCCAGATACCAAAGCGCCGGCCAAATCGCAAAACCAATGAGACCTAAAACAGTACTGGTCAAAGTCCAGCGAAAGCGTAACTTAGCGTTACTGGCGATTACCGCAATGATGGTCGAGGTGACAACGATCAGACTTAAAGTGAGATTGCTAGATAGCGCTACGATCGCAATACCAAGGCCGGTCCATAAACCCCCTTGCCATGGTTTGTCTAATCCACGTACAGTGCCGTAGAGCACGATACTAATACCCATTAGTTGCGCCATCATCGGCGTTGTTTCATGAGCACGCTGAGCAAGGCCGACACAAGCCAAGAAGATCAACAATGCGCCATCAGCAAGTGTCATGCCATAACTTTTCAGGTCAGGCTGGCCACCCACTGCAAAAGCCATCGGTTGCACTTCACGGCGACGACCTAATAAATACGTGGCGTACCAAATTGCCAGTGCAGCAGCAAAAAAGCAAATCGCAGAATATAAGCGCGCTGCATTAGCAGCACCAATGAAGCCGCCAAATAATTTAATGAGAGTGGCGCCCATCCAGTAAGGCAATGGTGTACCTAATGAAACATCACGACCTGCTAAGTGAGGCACGAGCCAATCGATCGAGTTGCCGCGAAACAAAGTCCACATGCCGCCAAAACCAATCGCATCTTCATTCTTCCAAGGATCACGGAAGAAGAGACCTGCAAAACCATAAATCAAAGTCAACGCAAAAATAATGATGCGCGGAATCGATTTAGTAGCAGCGGCAGTGAGTTTGACCATGAACTTTATTTAAACAAAAACAAGCAATAAAAAAGGCAGCAAACGCTGCCTTGATTATCTCGCAGAGAAGGGCATTGCCATACCCTGCGAATATGAAGTGTATTAAGCCTTCTTCTTAGCTGACTTTTCGGCAGCTTTAGCTTCTGCAGCAGCCGCTTTTTTCTCAGCCGTTTTAGCAGCGCCATCACCGGCAGCCTTAGCAACCGCTTTGGTACCGAATTTCTGACGGAATTTCTCAACACGACCAGCGGTATCCATGATTTTTTGGGTACCAGTGTAGAAAGGGTGTGATTCAGATGAAGTCTCGATCTTGGCCAAAGGATATTCCTTGCCATCTTCCCACTTGATTGTCTCTTTAGTAGACATAGTGGAGCGAGTCTTGAAGCTGAAGTTATTGGAAACGTCTATAAAGACGATTTCACGATATTCGGGGTGAATGCCAGGTTTCATTTTGAGTCCTATGAGCGGGTAGCCGTTTATGTCGCCGTTTGATGATAGCAACTTAAATACTTTCCCAAGTTAAAAGCAGTGATTGGTGTAACAAAGGCGAAATTATGCCATGAAATCAATAACAAAGCGCGCTTTTGGAGTCCAAAAGGGGCTAAATCACCCCCTAAGACCCCTAAATTAGCCTCCGCGACGCATCAGGTCGAAGAATTCGCCGTTGTTTTTAGTCGATTTGAGCTTATCGACGATGAAGTTCATCGCCTCAATGTCATCCATATCAGCCAGCAATTTACGCAATACCCAGATCTTCTGGAGGTTCTCAGCTTTCACCAAGAGCTCCTCACGACGGGTGCCAGACTTATTAAGGTTAATCGATGGGTAAACACGACGCTCAGCCAGACGACGCTCAAGGTGAACCTCCATATTACCGGTACCTTTGAACTCTTCATAGATGAGATCATCCATGCGGCTACCGGTTTCAATCAGGGCAGTAGCGATGATGGTTAATGAACCGCCTTCTTCAATATTACGAGCTGCACCGAAGAAGCGTTTTGGACGTTGTAATGCGTTGGCATCCACACCACCAGAAAGTACTTTGCCTGATGAAGGCACTACGGTGTTGTAGGCGCGTGCTAAGCGAGTAATCGAGTCAAGCAAGATGATCACATCTTTACCCATCTCTACTAAACGTTTTGCTTTTTCAATCACCATCTCGGCAACTTGAACGTGACGGACAGCTGGCTCATCGAAAGTAGAGGCAACCACTTCACCGCGCACCGAGCGTTGCATCTCAGTCACCTCTTCAGGGCGCTCGTCAACGAGCAAGACGATGAGAATCGCTTCAGGATTATTTGCGGCAATAGCGTGTGCAATGTGTTGCATCATCACGGTCTTGCCAGACTTTGGTGATGCTACGATCAGACCACGTTGGCCGTAACCAATTGGGGAGATCATGTCGATAATGCGACCAGTCAAGTTTTCTTCTGCCTTGATATCGCGCTCAAGACTGATTACCCGGTTTGGGTGCAAAGGGGTTAAGTTCTCGAACATGATGCGGTTCTTGAGGGCTTCTGGAGCCAAACCGTTGATCTTGTCGACCTTTACCAAAGCAAAGTAACGCTCACCATCTTTAGGGGTGCGTACTTCACCTTCTACGCTGTCACCAGTGTGTAAGTTAAAGCGGCGAATCTGCGCTGGAGAGATATAAATATCGTCTGGAGAAGCCATGTAAGAGGCTTCTGGAGAGCGCAAGAAGCCAAAGCCATCCGGCAAGACTTCCAAAGTGCCATCACCGAAAACGGTTTCACCAGCTTTAGCGCGTTTCTTCAGAATCGCAAACATCAATTCTTGTTTGCGCATCCGTTGCGTGTTTTCAATCTCCAAGCTAGCTGCCATTTCGAGCAGAGCAGATACGTGGAGGACTTTGAGTTCAGTTAATTGCATGTGGTTCTCGGGTGTTGATAAAAATGAATAAGGGAAATTTGTTTTGGGGTATCGCCGCGCTGATGGAGATCACGCAGATATGGGAAGACAGAATTTTGGAGTTTGCTAAAAGAAGGGGGAGGTAAATTGCTGGAAAGGGGCGCTCTCAAGAAGGCGCTGAACTACTGTTAAATGCAATACTACACTAAAAAACGGGTCTGGCAAGAGCTAGAAATAGGTAAATACCACAGGCTCAACGGGTGAACCTGTGGTCTGAGATGATTTATAGATGACTATCAATAAATGCAGTTAACTGAGATTTGGCCAAAGCGCCTACTTTTTGAGCAGCTACAGTGCCATTTTTGAATAGGATCAAGGTCGGAATGCCACGAATATTGAACTGGGCAGGGACACCTTGGTTCTCATCCACGTTCATTTTTGCGATTTGCAACTTGTCGCCATACTCACTGGAGAGTTCTTCCAGGATGGGACCAATCATTTTGCAAGGACCACACCATTCAGCCCAGAAGTCGAGCAGTACAGGTTTATCGGACTTGAGGACGTCTTGTTCGAAAGAGGCGTCAGTTACATATTTAATGCCGGCACTCATGAAAATTCCTTATTTAGGCTTATTTAGCTACGCATTTAGCGAGTTGGTTAATTGTGGCGTTACAGAGCTTATATTAGCAATAAGCGAAACATTCTGCTCAAAATAGATAAATTACTCCATTCATGCTTCACCCATTCCCGACAATTTCCGATCAAAAGCAAGTGCAGCCATGGGCCATCACGCCTGATGCTACTGCGCTGGAACAGTTAGCAAGGGGTATTTGGGATGGTGCGGCGCAAACCCAGCAGCGCCCCTTAGTGGTACTCAGCACTGCAGGTCCCCTCATCGGAGTGAGGGCAGCACTTGAAAAATATCGACCGCAAAATCTCGATCCCGAGATTGCATTCTTGCCGCAAGTGATTAGTTTTGCCGATTGGTTGGAAGCAGCGCCAGGCGCATGGAAATTTCCAAAAAAACAAACGGATTTAGAGAGATGGCTGGGTGTCTACACCACTTTGCGTAAACATCCAGAATTGCAAGCGTGGTTTAAAGCGGAGAGTGAAACTGGCGCATGGGGGTTAGCGCAAGCGATTGTGGAAGCATGCGACACCTTATCCAAAGCAGTGTTCCCACAATTACAAAAACAATTCCATGCATTGATGCAAGAGGATCAAGCTAAGCAGAGCAATATTGGTGAAGTCTGGGGTGATCAAGCGCAAGCATTATTGGATATGACCGTTGCCAAAGTCTATTCCGGGATGGCGCGAAAGGTGGTTGATCAAGAAACCAAAGTCTTGCTCACCTTCTGGCGCTATACCGCGAGCATGAGCGATCCAGTATTTCGGAATCAGTTTGCAATGGTGGCACACCTTGAAGCTATCGCAGCCGCTCAAGAAGTAAATCAAGCAAGACCTCTCATTTGGGTAGAGACTGCCGATCCCACGCCAATTGACCAAGAGATTATTGGCAACTTACTGAGTGAGTATGCCCAATATGCGCCCGTTGTAGAGGTCAAGATGGATTGGCGCGATGTGGGCTTGTGGTCAGAAGCGATTGACGTTGAAGATGACCAGCAGGCAAGGACTCAGGCATTAAGCAATGCCAAACGGACACAAAGCAAAGCGTGGCGGCTGATCTCAGCGAAACGCTTTGAAGAACTGGCTTGGGCCGCCGCTAAAACCATTGAGCAACATCTCATCGATGGTAAGACCAAGTTAGCACTCGTTGCGCAAGATCGTTTAGTAGCGAGAAGGGCGCGAGCACTGCTGGCAAGATTGGGTCCCGCGCTGAATATTCGTGATGAGACTGGTTGGAAGTTATCGACAACGCGTGCAGCGGCGGCCTTAAATAGTTGGTTGGATCTCATCAAAGCGCCTAAGGATGGACCAAGTGCAAAAGCATTACTCGAGTTTTTGCAAAATCCCTTTTTTGATCTTGGAAAAGTTCTCAACCGAGATCCAGATACTTGCACTGGACTCATTGCAGAATTAGAAGATATCTTGGTGGCAAGTAAGGCCGAGTCTGGTTGGAAAACTTTCCACCTAGCTATTGAAGGCGCGCAAGATAATGCGGCCAAAACTTCAAGCAAATTGCCAAGCGCTGCTTTATTGGAGTTATTGCAGTTTGTTAGAGAGCGACATCATGAATGGCTGACGCTCAAGGTTGATTGCAATCAGGCTTATAGGCTGTTGCAAACCAATCTTCAAGATACAGGTATGGCACAAAGCCTTCATCAAGACTCTGCTGGTAAGCAACTATTAGAGGTGCTCAAGACATTTGATTTAAGTAAGACGCAGTATCAAGCAGCACCTATTCGTTTAAGCGAGTGGCTGAGTTTGCTCAAAACTGTGATTGAAGGTGCAAGCTATCAAGAAGTTGGCAAGGAAGCTCAGGCAACCCTCAGCATCTTGCCACTGAGCTCAACGCGTCTGCGTGACTTTGAAGCAGTCGTAGTGGCAGGTTGTGATGAACAGCAGCTGCCAGCATACTCAGAGCCGCCCTTATTTTTCTCAGATGCGCTCAATCAACTCTTAAAGACTTCTACCGTTGCAATGCAGTTTGTGCAGCAGGCGCGAGATCTTTCTCAACTGTTAGTGTCATGCCCCAAGGTTGATTTACTTTGGCAAAGTAAGAGTAATAACGGAGAGCCATTGAGACCAGCGGCATGGCTACAGCGCTTACAAAATCAGCTTGGATGGCAGGCTATTCCCACACAGCTCAAAAAGCGAGCCTTTCAATCCAGTCAAATGGATATGGCAGTTGCACATTTTGAAGAAGCATTACCCATGCCCTTATCGATGAGTCCGAGTGCCTATAAGGCTCTTCGCGATTGTCCATATCGCTATTACGTGCGTAGCCTATTGGGTTTAAGAAAGAACAAAGGTTTTGATGAGGGCTTTGATGCTTCCTTAACAGGGCAGACCTTGCACAAATTACTCAAGCGTTTTTATCAAGCACTGAAAACTCAAGAACACACCAATCCGGCCATCAAGACAGATCAAGATCAAAGACGCGCCTGGATGGAAAAGAGTCTTACCATTCATTCTGAACAAGAGTTTGCTACTTTGGTTGAAGGCGATGCCAGAGTGATGGGTACATTGCGAGATTGGCAAAAACAAATCCCAAGTTTTATTGATTGGCAATTGCAACGCGAGCAAGCGGGCTGGCAATACTTTGACGGCGAAGTCAAAGTTGGCTTTGATCTACCGTTTAAAGATGCCGAGGGCGCTCCTAAAACGATTCGCATTGAGGGCTTTGCAGATCGCTATGACGTACAGGTCGGTGATAACGCACTGGCCTCAGTGATTGATTACAAAAATCAACGCTTTGAGAGAGTCAAAGTACGCGCGGAGCATCTTTTAGATGACCCGCAATTATTAATCTATGCCCGTGCTGCTAACGAAGAGCAAGAAAATCATAAGCTCACAGGTCATGTAGTTCAGCAGGCAGAGTGGGTGGCGCTAAAAGCTGATCTTTCCAAGGGTGACCACAAAGCATTACGCGGTCAAGAGGTAGTCGATATGCCAGCCATGATGCAGCAGTTTTCTGAGCAAATCACAGAAGATATAGAGCAACTGTGGGCTAAAAAGCCCATGCAAGCATTTGCGCCTGAAGGGGTGTGTCAATACTGTGAAGCGCGGGGCATTTGCAGAAAGGGGATCTGGTGAGTGATCCGCTAAATATGCAGCTCAATGCGCAGATGAACATACTTCCTGAGAAGCAAGCTTATTCAGAAAAGCTCGCCTGTGACCCCCAGCGTTCAGTCATTGTTTCTGCTTGCGCCGGCAGTGGTAAGACATGGTTACTCGTAGCAAGAATGGTGCGACTCTTGCTTGATGGTGTGAAACCTCAAGAGATTCTTGCATTAACATTTACACGCAAAGCGGCACAAGAGATGCGTGATCGCTTATATGGATTGCTAGAGCAGTTCTCAAAAAGTGATGACACCTCTTTAACAAAGGAGCTCATCGCTAGAGGTATGGAGCTAGAGCAAGCGGAGCAATCTTTAGCGAAGGCTAAAGCACTTTATGAGCAAGTGCTAGCAAACCCACAGCCAATTGTGATTGATACCTTTCATGGTTGGTTTGGCAGATTACTCGGTGCAGCGCCGGTCTCCTTGGGGATTCAGCCAGGATTTAAGTTGCGTGAAGACGCCAAGCGCCTGCAAGAAGAGTGTCTTGATGATTGGTGGGGCGATCTCACACCAGAACTCAAGGCGCATTATGACGTCTTACTGAACCAGCTTGGCTCACACGAGACACAAAAGCTTTTAATGGGAAGAAGCAGTCTCTTTAAACAAAGGGGAGCATGGAGTTTTTTTGCGAAGGATTGCAAACAAACCGGTAATAGTCCAATAGAGCGTTTAAAACAAACGCTACCCAAACTCAATTTACCTAACCCATTAATTGCGCAGTGGGATGCGCCAAGCGCATTAGCTGATCTGGAGTTTTTAGCGCATTGCCTGAGGAATAGCAGTGCAAATGATCAAAAACTATTGCCCAATCTATTACCGGCCATTGTATGTAAGCAGCGTGGTGGCAATGTGATGGATATTGCTGCTACCTTGCAAAGTGTCTTCTTAACAAAAGAGCCAGTGAAGTACCGAGCTGGCAACGATAGTGCTTTGAGTGCATTACAAACCTTTTTAAATAATGAAGGGATGTCCGACCGAGTTAGTGAACACATCAGCTTTAAGCAGTCTTGGGGTCACACTTTTGAGGAATACCTCCTCTGGCAGGCAGAGCAGGATGTCTTTGCCATGAACGAGGCCTGGTTTGCGCTCAATCAATCGATGATGGCGCACGCTAATGCCGCAAAAGAAAATATGCGCGTGCGTGACTTCGATGACTTAGAGATTGGCGTGAGTATGCTAATGGATGATGCTACTAACGCTGCATATCTGCAATCGCGCTTAGATGCTAAATATAAACAAATCCTAGTAGATGAGTTCCAAGATACCAATCCATTGCAATGGCAAATTTTGCGAGCATGGTTAGCAGGCTATAGTGAAGGTGATGAGAAGCCTAAAGTGTTTATTGTGGGCGACCCTAAGCAATCGATTTATCGTTTTCGTCGTGCTGACCCTAGATTGTTTGTGAGTGCAAGAGCGTTTTTGCATCAGAACTTAGGTGCTGCTTACATAGAGCAAGATAAAACACGTCGCAATGCAGATCAAATTAATACAGCGGTCAATACGATCTTCCAGAGTGAGCAGATTCCGCCAGAATATCCATATACCAAACAAGAAACTCTGTGGTCTAGCCCAATAGACCATCAGCCCACAGAGACTTATGCCAAAGAGGGTGAGATTTATTTACTTCCTTTAATACCCTATGCAGAAAAAGTTGAAGCAGTACGAGAGGGTAGCGCTTTTGATAAAGCGATTGCAGACTCTAGCGAGACGGTTGCAGTGGTTCAGCGCCAACAAGAAGGTGCATTAGTTGCTCGTCTCATTAAAGAAATTATCGCCACCCGTAAAGTGGTAGATAAAGAGGGCGGTAAAGAGTTTTGGAGAGAGGCAAGAGCAAGTGATTTCCTTTTATTGGTCAAGCGCCGTAAGTTTTTACCTCAATATGAGCGAGCGCTGCGTGAAGCAGACCTTGCGTATGAGAGCTCGCGCTTAGGTGGTTTGTTAAATACACTTGAGATCGATGACCTGATTGCTTTATTAACAGTGCTAGTGACCCCGCGTCATGATTTGCCATTAGCCCAAGTATTGCGCTGCCCCATCTTTGGCTTTACTGAAAAGCAAATGCAGCAGTTGGCCGTTGCCATGACATCAGGTCAATATCGTTCTTGGTGGGATGCTCTGCAAGATAGTCAGGATGTAAAATTACAGTTTGCAGCGCGTTATCTCCAGCACTGGCATTTACTCGGTGAGCGTCTACCAGTGCATGACTTATTAGATCGTATTTACCAAGAGGGTGATGTGCGCCTCAAATACGCCGCCGTCTGTCAGGATCTTGATCGTCCACAGGTATTGGCAAACTTAGATGCCTTTTTGGAGGTGGCGCTGAATCAAGATGGTGGCCAATACCCAAGCCTAAGTCGTTTTATTCAAGAAATTAATGCCAAGCGTCGTGGCGATGATGATGAAACACCTGATGAGGGTGATGTTGATGCGGCAAGTGATGACAATTTAGTCGACATTGATGAAGAAAGTGAGATGTCAGAAGAAGATCGCCATAAGCGTGTGCGCTTGATGACGATCCATGGAGCAAAAGGATTGGAATCTCCTTTTGTGATCATGTTAGATACCAATAACACGGATACTAATGTGGACTACAGCGGGGTATTGATTGATTGGGCGCCAGAAGAAGAGAGTCCTTTCCATCTATCCCTCTTTACTTCCAAAACATTAACTAGCCCTCGCGCTGAGATCAACGAAGAAGAAAAGCGTATTGGCGAAAATGAAAACTGGAACTTACTTTATGTGGCGATGACCCGTGCTCGCCAAGGTTTATGGATTAGTGGCGATGCCCAGAAACCCACTAAGAATAATCCCGATGGTCTAGATAAAACGTCTTGGTACGGTAAGGCCAATAGTGCTGGGTTAGCGATCTATCAAGTTACCCAGGATCAGACTGATAAGTCCAAAGAGACGAAGATCAAACTAAAGAGCGCTCCAGAAAGTGCCGTCGAAGATTTTGTCCTGGAGTGGAACCCGGCCCAAGAAAGTCATGCTCAATTGCTTTGTGATATTCAGGATGGCATCACGGTAGAAGTATTTGCTGGTGCAGGTGAGCAAACATCAGAACCTGATCTAGAGATCTTAGAGGAAGGTACACATTTTCATAAACTGTTGGAGTTTGTCACTGCCGACTCGACTAAAGCACGGCCAACACAGATGCCAAGCGAGCAAGAGGTGATGAATTGGCTTGGTGTAGATGAAGCCCATGCCCAGAAAGTGATCGAGCGCGCCCAGACAGTATTGGAAGCGCCAGAGCTCAGCAAGTATCTAACCTCAGGTCAATGGATTGCCGCGTGGAATGAGTTAGATATTGCAAGTAAAGAAGGTAAGAGCTATCGCATGGATCGCTTGATTGAGTTAGATGACTACATCGCCATCATCGATTACAAGCTCACCATTCCAGCAGTAGGAACTGAGAAGTATGAAAAATATCGCGAGCAACTCCAAAACTACCGGGCTGAGTTAAGTCGTATCCGCAAGGACAAGCCTAATAAGGCTTATTTAATATCTTCCTTGGGTGAGATCAAGGAGCTTTAAAGCTTTTCGCACTCTTTTTTTCAGAGCTACGCCCCAGAGGTATTCCTCAACCATGAATTGTTCTGTGTTTGATTTCATTCCACTCTTCTTCTGCGAGGGGAAGAGGGTCTGGATCAGACATAGCCGCCTTTGTAATTACCTCATCCTCTTCTGCGCTGTGCCTAATAATTTTCTTCTTCATATTGCCTTGAAGATTACACCAAATGAAGTTCAATTCTTTTACCTAGAGCAGCCGCATACTTCCTGAGGGTATTTAGACTTGGGGAGTGTTTGCCACTAGCCAATGAGCTTTCTAATCTTGCAATTGCAGGGGCTTGAGTTCCCATGCGTTTAGCAATTTCTGCTTGGGAGAGCCCCGCTTTTTTTCTGGCGGCGAGTATCTCATCTAGAATCGCAAATTCTTCGCGATTCAGTTTGGCAACCTCTGCTTTGATAGCAGGATCCTTTAGCAGCTTGCTAACCATTTGTTTATGGCTTAAGAGTTTAGTTTTTTTGATTGTCATTTATTCAACTCCTTCATGCGCTGTTTAGCAATTTTTATTTCAGTCTCCGGCGTCTTTTGAGTCTTTTTAATGAAGCTATGCAGCATCACAATCTCTCGTTTAATGAGCGTGCAGAAAAAAACCCTTGCAATGCCTTCGGCTCCTTTTAGTCGCAATTCAAATAAGCCGCCACCAAATGCATTGGTGTGCGGTAAACCCAAATTAGGCCCATATTCGATCATTCGTTCAGTTAAGCAAATGTAGCGTGCTTTTAGTGTGCAGGGTAGATCCATGATGTCTTCTTGAACCTCCTGACTGATATAAATAATGGAATATGTCATCGCACTGATGATAACAAATTTGTTAACATTGTATCAGGAAAGCACTTGAAAATGAAAGGGTTATGCATCTTGAATTACACCCAAAAGCCCCCATATAGGAGGGGAATAGCAAAAATCCCGAAACTAGGGATAATGAAATTCGCAAGAAACATCCTATAAGGAGTCATCATGAAAATGCGTAATCTAATTAATGTACTTGCTGGTTCATTTGCCGCTGCGGTATTGCTTGCTAGCAATCCCGTATTCGCTGAGGCATCTTTGCCAGAGATATATCAAGCCGTGCAATCTGGGCAGTTGGCTAAAGCCGATGCCATGATGAAAGAGGTTTTGCAGAACCATCCTAATAGTGCCAAAGCGCACTATGTAGCTGCTGAGCTTTATCTCAAAGAAGGTAAGCTCGATGCCGCACGCAATCACTTTGTCAAAGCAGAAAATCTTGCGCCAGGATTGCCATTTGCTCAACCGGAGTCTGTACAAAAACTCCAAGTGCAACTCGCTAGTGGTGCAGCAGGCCCTGCCGCTGCTCAAGGCTCAATTTTTAGCAATCCAATCTTTTGGGGTTTGATTGCGATCTTGGTAGTAGGCATCATTATTGTGATGAGACGTCGTAAGGCTGAAGCTGTGCAGGTCTACAACGCACCTAGCGCTGGTTACCCTGGTACTCCAGGTGGTCCTCCTGCTGGTTATCCAGGTGGTCCTGGCTACCCTGGAGCTCCAGCTGCAGGTGGCATGGGAAGTGGCTTGATGGGTAGCTTGGCTACTGGCGCTGCTTTAGGTGCTGGCATGGTTGCTGGTCAAGCCTTAGCAAATAATCTCATGGGCGGTCACGATGGCGGCCATTCCAGTGCAAACCCAAATCCGAACCTCACTCAAGTTGGTGGCCCCGCATCTTTAGATCCTAACTTTGGTGTGAATGACGCCAGCTCTTGGGATGATGGAGGTTCTAGTTCTTGGGATGACGGTGGTGGCGACTTTATGAGTGATGTCTGATTGCATGGGAGCATGGCAATAGTAAGCGCCTAATAAAAAACCACCGAGATTCGGTGGTTTTTTATTTGAAGCAACAGTCATTAATATCTAACAAGCCTTACTTAATCATGCCTGCGTTCTTAGCATCTTCCATAGCTTGAGCTGTTTTCTCTTTTATGAAAGCAGGCATCTTGGCTAACGGTACATCTACCAATACAAATCCAGACTCTTCCAGTTTCTTTTTGGTCTCAGGATCGGCATTGAGTTGCGCAAAGTAGTCAGACATCTTTTGCTGTAAGACGAGTGGCGTGGCTTTTGGCAAAGCAACGCCGCGATAAGCACCGTCAACCCAGTTCAGACCCAGTTCTTTAAAGGTAGGCACATCTGGTAGCGCAGGGTTGCGTTTTTCAGTGGCGATCGCAAGAGTACGTACTTTGCCTTTTTGCTGAATCGCTAATGGCAGGTAACCCATCGCGCCATCGACGTGCATCCCAATTAAAGCGGTAATCAAATCACCGGTACCTTTAAAAGGAACGTAATTGATTTTGACACCCGCCAGTTTGTTCAAACGCTCCACTGCCATGTGGTTCGCTGAGAACTGGGCTGAGCCTGCTAAAGACATCTTGCCCGGCTCTTTTTTAGCTGCCGCAATAAATTCTTGATAAGTTTTGTAGGGACTATCTGCAGAAACCATTAAGGCATCGGGCGTGAAGTGATAGTAGTAGATAGCATTAATATCTTCGGTCTTGTACTGAATACCTTCTTGTAGAGGTTGCAAGATCGTATGGGGAATATTGACACCCACTACCGTAGTGCCGTCAGCAGGATAAGTATTCAGAGCACTCCATACTAGAGCGCCACCAGCACCAGCACGGTTAATCACCACCATCGGTTGTTTAAATTTCTTGGCAGAGATTTCAGCTTGGTAGCGTGCTACTAAGTCAGACTCCCCAGCGGGTGGGAAGGGGATGATGTACTGAATCGTTTTGTCTGGGAAGGGTTGGGCGCCTGCTCCCGACAGCAATCCAAACGAAATAAAACAAGCACTCATGAATTTAATTAACTTCATTTAGAGATCTCCTCGATAACAGCATTCGTCACATCACTCATCATGGCGGTACCACCTAAATCACGAGTATGTAACTTTGGATTGGCGGTCACCTTTTCAATGGTGGTCATTAATTTGGCGCCTAAAGTTTTTTCACCCAAGAAGTCGAGCATCATCACGGCAGACCAGAAGGTGCCAATCGGATTAGCGAGACCTTTACCCATGATGTCAAAAGCAGAACCATGAATCGGTTCAAACATTGAAGGGTAGCGACGCTCTGGATCAATATTGCCGGTGGGTGCAATGCCTAAGCTACCTGCAAGTGCAGCAGCTAAGTCACTGAGTACATCAGCATGCAGGTTAGTCGCCACAATGGTGTCTAAAGACTCAGGGCGATTGACCATGCGTGCGGTAGCAGCGTCGACTAATTCTTTATCCCAAGTGACGTCTGGAAAATCTTTAGCCACGATATTAGCGATCTCATCCCACATCACCATACCGTGGCGCTGCGCATTCGATTTAGTAATCACCGTGAGATGCTTGCGAGGGCGTGACTGGGCTAACTTAAAAGCATAACGTTGCACACGCTCAACTCCAACACGGGTGAGGATGCTCATATCGGAAGCCACTTCAATCGGATGGCCTTGGTGTGCTCTGCCACCTAAGCCAGAGTATTCGCCTTCGGAGTTCTCACGCACGATCACCCAATCGAGTTGATCCGGTTTGCAATTGCGTAGCGGAGTTTCAATACCAGGCAGAATGCGAGTAGGGCGCACGTTCGCATATTGATCAAAGCCTTGGCAAATCTTTAAACGCAATCCCCACAGCGTAATGTGATCCGGAATCTTTGGGTCGCCAGCTGAGCCAAACAAGATGGCATCTTTGGAGCGCAAAGGATCAAGACCATCCTCGGGCATCATGATGCCGTGCTTACGGTAGTAGTCACCACCCCAATCGAAGTGCTCAAACTCAAAAGCGACTTCAGGATGTTTTTTGCTTAAAGCGTTTAAAACCTTTTCGCATTCAGGAATAACTTCTTTGCCAATTCCATCGCCTGGAATAGATGCAATTTTGTACGTCTTCATGTGTCTCCTACTGTTTTTTATATAAGCTACTTCAGCAGTAACTTCTAGAGCCATTATGCAATCGCTTGCCCCTAAGTTTCCTTAGGGTGAACTCGGGTATGCCCATAAAAAGAGGGGCGGAATGGTGCCCATAGCCCCAAAACAACAAAAACGACCTCATTTTTACGGTTTTTACATATACTGTATAAACATACAGTATATTAATGACTATGACGCAACAAATGAGCTCCCCAAAAGTAACCCTTAGCCAGGCCCCACAAGCCTTAGCCGGTCATTTTGCCGCCTATGAGTTCAAGCTCCTGAGTCATCGGATTTCTGCTGGGTTCCCCAGTCCAGCAGCAGATTACGCTGAGGATGGTTTAGATCTCAATCATTACCTAGTACAAAACAAACCAGCCACCTTCATGTTCACTGTGAAGGGGGATTCGATGCTGGGCGCGGGGATTTGCGATGGCGATAAGGTAGTCGTGGATAAAGCCCTCAAACCAAAACACAAAGACATCGTGGTAGCAGTGGTAGATGGTGAATACACCATCAAGCGCCTCTATCAATTACGTGGCCGCATTGAGCTACAACCTGAAAACCCCAACTATCAACCCATCACCTTTAGTGAAGGTAGTGAGTTGCAAATCTGGGGTGTCGTCGTTGGCGTCGTGCGTAAGTACAGCAATGCCAGCACAAGATATAGCAAAGGGAGTAAGCAATGAGTACCTATTCACCATCAAACTCCTTATTCGCCTTAGTCGATGTGAATAACTTCTATGTTTCTTGCGAACGGGTGTTTCAGCCTAAGTTAGAAGAAGTGCCGATGGTGGTGCTCTCAAACAATGATGGTTGCGCGGTAGCGCGTAGTGCCGAAGTCAAGGCCTTAGGTGTAAAGATGGGAACACCTTGGTTTCAGATGCAAGATCTGGCAAAAAAGCATGGCATTCAAGCTTACTCATCAAATTACACTTTATACGGTGATATGAGTAACCGCGTAGTGCAAGTATTGCGCAGCTTTACACCTCATCTTGAGGTTTACAGTATCGATGAGAGTTTCTTACAAATTGAGACCGTCTTAAAACCATATCAAGACACGATTGAGTTAGGTCAAAAGATTAAACAGCAGGTCAAAGACACCACTGGCTTGCCAGTATGTGTTGGGATTGGCGCGAGTAAGACCTTAGCTAAGCTGGCTAATCACTTGGCTAAAAAACACAAACAGTTTTCCGGTGTGTGTGATGTCAATGCCATGAATAAAGAAGAGCTCTATCAGTGGATGAGTGAGACTGAGGTAGGTGAGGTGTGGGGTATCGGCAGGCAAATTGCCAAGAAACTCAAGGCACAACATATTCATAGCGTGTTCGATCTCTTGCAAGCTTCACCACAGGCAATGCGTCAGCAGTTTGGTGTGGTGATGGAGCGCCTTTGTTATGAACTGCGAGGTGTCTCTTGTCTCAAGCTAGAAGAAGTGGCGCCAACCAAACAACAAATCATTGCCTCCCGTAGCTTTGGTAAGTTGGTCACGAGTCAGGCAGAGCTGGCCCAATCCGTCGCCACCCATGCAGCGCGGGCAGCAGAGAAGTTAAGAAACCAAGATAGTGTGACGGGCGCGCTCACAGTATTTATTCAGACAAATCCGTTTAAGCAACATGAGCCACAGCATCATCAAAGTGTCACGATTCCACTATCAGATACAACAGATAACACGCTGACGTTAACCAATGCAGCACTGGCAGGCCTTCAACAAATTTATCAGCCGAACTTTCGTTACAAGAAGGCGGGCGTCATTCTTAATCTGATTAGCGATAAGCCAACGATTCAGCAATCCCTCTTTGAAGATATAGAAAGTAAAGGTAAGTCTGCACACCTCATGAAAGCTATGGACCAGATCAATACTCGTTTTGGTAATGCGGTAGTCAGATCTGCAGCTGCCGGTACAAACGGCAGCAAGCAAGTATGGCAAATGCGCTCAGGAAACAAGTCACCAAACTACACCACCCAGTGGGATGAATTACCAGTAGCTCGTTAAGAAAAAGAGATGAAAAACAACAGTAAAACTAAGTATTGATTACTAGCTCATTTCATGAGCTTTTGAACCACTAATCTGAATACATAGCAGCAAATTAAATAGCAAACAAGGAGAAAACAAATGGAAACATTAAGCAATCTAATGAACAACTTTAATGGTATCTCATTGGCCGTGATCATGATTCTGTCTTACTGCGCTGTGTTGAAAAATACCAAGCGTCATGAGGGTGAAACAAAGCAAGTATTTAATCGCAGATATCAGTAAAAGATAGTAAATGCAGTAGGTAGAAGGGGAATAAGGAAATCACGGATTCCTTATTCCCTTGCTCTTTTAAGCAGCCTTCAGTTCAAATTTAATAATCTTTCCCAGGGCAGCCGCCGCACTAGCAAGCGTAATGAGTGTCAGGCTGGTATCGCTCTCATCAAGTAGACGATTTAGGGCTGCACGGCTAGTATGCATTTTCTTAGCCATGGATGTTTTAGTGAGATTTTGTTTTTCCATTTCTCGCTCTATTTGCCAGGCTATAACGCGTTTCACTGCAATAGCAGTCGACTCCTCAAGGAGAGACTCCTCCCTTAGGAAATCGTCAAACTTACTGCCAATATTTTTTTTCTTCATAAACGTTTCCTTAACTGCTTAACTCTGGACTTTGCTAGATCTAAATCTGGTTTTGGAGTCTTCCGTTGCTTTTTTATAAATGCATGGATCAAAACCATGGCGTTACCATCCAAAACAAATAACACTCTGGCAATACCACTACTCAACTTGCTTCGAACCTCCCAAATGTCGTTATCAACATATCGCACTAGAGGCATGCCAAGAGGCCAACCAAATTGAACAGTTTTAAGATCTTCGCCCATTAATTTCTTATCTTTAGTAGATAGTGCTTTTAACCACTCCCTAACTGGTTCATTACTTGTATCGGAAGCAAAAAAGTACACATCTAGAATTGGAGTTTTCATCCCAATAGCGTACCAATAATGATACATATATTACATCAGAAATTACTGATTTGCTTGTAGGAATAAATGATTGATGAGTTAATGCAAAAAAGAACTCCTTATTCCCTAATTCTTTTTAGACTTTGCATAATGACTGCATTAGTAATCAAAGTCACAATCATCATCGTAAAAACGATAATCTAATAGGATGTCTTTACGCGTCTTATGTTGCCAATGCAGCCGGTCTTTTAAAGCGTCATATTTAATGGTGTCGGCGTACTCATTAAAATAGTCATCATCTTCAGAGTGATAGTGGTGAATCCGCATCATTACCTCCTAGCGTTGTTAGGTTTTTGACCCAAAGACTGAGGAGCAATCTAAAAACAGGCGGTAAACCAATCAGTATTTCGCTCCGCAGATCTAATGCTTGTGCGAAGTCTGAGTAAACTGTGATGACATGTCTATCAAAAAGTAGAAAATTTTGTATAAAACTCAAAATCATTGCCAAAAAACGACAGCGATCAAAGTGAAAGTAGTTGGTAAGCGACTATGACTCTTGAGAATCAGCTGTCTAAGGATGCCAATCCCTGCTTTGAATGTGGCCAATGCTGTCAGCATTTTCGGGTGAGTTTTTACCATGGAGAAATTGCCGGTAATGGTGCGGGTGTCGTTCCAGGAGAGCTGACAACAAAGCTTACAGACCACTTAGCCTGCATGAAGGGCACTGAAAAAGGTGGAGCGCCTTGTGTCGCGCTACGGCATACCCAAGCAGAAGGCTGGCGTTGCTCTATTTATGAACAGCGTCCCAGTCCTTGCCGAGAATTTAATATCCTCAACGAGGATGGAACACCTAACCCTGATTGCTTGAGACTACAAGAGGTCGCGAAACAGCGACGCCAAGAATCACCTTAACGCATATTCAAGGTCTTCGCGATCTGGCTAAATGCGGCGTACTCTTGATTGAGTTTATCTTGTAGTTCTTTGCCAGTTAAGATTGCAGAGGACTCACCAACTTCATCTAAGTAGCGCAATGTGTCGGGCTCTTTCATTGCCTTGCTATAAGCCTGAACAATTTGATTGATGCGTTCAGGTTTAGTGCCTTTAGGGGCTAAGATAATGCGCCAAAGCAAAGTCTCTTCTTTTGCAAGACCAATATCTTTTAATGAGCTTGCGTTAGGAAACTGTGCATTTCTATTCACAGAGGAAACTAAGAGACATTTCGCCTTACCAATATTGGCATGTTGTATTACCGGTGGAATAGAACCCACATAAATATCAATCTGATTGGATAAGAAACCAATAATAGTTTCACCAGCGCCTTTGTAGGGAACATCAACCGCTTCAATATTCTGTGGTCTAAAGATGCGCTCAGCAGCTAGCTGTGCTGGGCCGCCAAGACCATCAGTGCCGTAGGTATATTTTTTAGGATTCTTACGCAGCTCTTCCATCAAGGATTTACCATCATTTGCCGGAAAGTCAGGGCGCACACAAAAGATATAAGGCGCAGTAGAGAGCTGAATCACCGGAATATAGTCACTTGGGGTGTAGGGTACTTTACTGGTCTGTGGAACCACTGTCACCGGTGAAGGCCACACGCCAGCAAGCGTATAGCCATCAGGCGCAGAGTTCACTACTTGGGCAAGACCAATCGTGCCGCCTGCACCAGGAACGTTCTGAATACTGATTGGTCCACCGATAAAACGCTGCGCATCTTTTGACACTACTCTAAAAAGTGCATCAGTACCGCCGCCAGGTGCAGTAGGCACAATCAATTTAGTCACTGTTTGTGCAGATAATGGGCTTTGCAATAAACAGATAGCGCTCAGACCAAATAGACATTTAGTAATTTTTTGAAGGAGAGAGTGGCGCATAGGAGTGTCCTAGTCTAAAAATGAAAAAGCGTTTTAGGGTTATTGATGAAAATATCTTCCCAAATTGCTGGATCGTCAACTGCTGACTGAATCCAGTCGATGCAATTAGTATAAGTAAATAAATTTTCATGGCTAAGCCAGGGCCAATCGCTAGCCCAGACCAATTGTTTTGGATTTGCTGCGATCAAAGCATCGATGTAGGGCTTAATGCTAACGCCATTTAAATGGCCTAAGCGATATGGCGCAGAAAGCTTGACCCATACCTTGCCAGCATCAAGACCTCGCAAAGAATTCTGAAAGGAAGGGCTATGAATGCCGAGTTTTGGATCAGGATTGCCAAAGTGATCCAGAACCACAGTAGCGCCGCTTGTCAAAATTTGAGGAACGACATATTCCTGCAGGTGATCCTCTAAAAATAACTCGATATGCAGACCAAGGTCTTTTGCTAAACCAAGTAAGGTTCGATATTCAGGGCTATCGATATCGGGAATAGATTTCTTTTTAATCCAGTTAAGACGAATACCTACAACACCAAGCTCTCGCATCGATAGCAATTGGCGCTCTAAATCAGATTTAGGCAAACTTGGATCGGCGATGATCGTGCCACGGAGTGTATTGGGGTAGCGACGGAGTGCTTCTAATAAGAGAGCGTTGTTAGGACCATAAAAACTGGGCGCTGTTAGTACCCCATGAGAAATGCCATGCGCACCCAAAACAGAAAGATATTCTTCAGCGCTGACATCGCGCATCGGGCGAGAATGGATTTCAGGGGTCAAAGGAAGGTCCACCGCCATGATGTGAGCGTGGCAATCAATTCCAGTGACGACCTGTTTTTCTTGCATCTGTCTCTCGGTTCATCCTTATAATTCTGTAAAAAGGAGACTACCATGCCGCAGCAAGATGGCCCAATGCACTTAGGTACGAGGTTGCGTAAGCTAATTAATGAGAGAAGAGGCTTGCTAGTGCCAGGAGCGGGCAATGCCCTAGCTGCTAGAGTGATTGAAGATGCTGGCTTTGAGGCAGTCTATCTCAGTGGGGCAGGTCTCACTAATCAGTTCTATGGCATTCCGGATCTGGGCTTTATTGGTTTGAATGATGTTGCGGCGCACACGGCTGCCATTCGAGATGTGATTCGACTTCCTCTGATTGTAGATATTGATGTTGGCTTTGGTAATGCGGTCAATGTTCATCACACCATTAAAGTACTCGAGCGTGCAGGTGCCAATGCGGTGCAAATCGAAGATCAAGCCATGCCTAAGCGTTGCGGCCACTTTGCAGGTAAAACGATCATTAGCAAAGAAGAGATGTGCGGCAAGATTAAAGCTGCAGTCGATGCGCGCACCCATGATGATTTTTTAATCATCGCCAGAACCGATGCTAGATCTGTTTATGGGTTTGAAGATGCACTCGAACGAGCGCAAAGCTATGCGCAAGCTGGTGCAGATATGACATTCATTGAGGCACCAGAGAGCGTAGAGGAAATGAAACTCATCGCAGCACAAACATATTGCCCACAGCTGATCAATATCGTCATTGGCGGTAAAACACCATCATTGCCAGCCAAAGACCTCGCTGCAATGGGTTTTGGAATCGTGCTTTACGCTAATGCTACTTTACAGGGCGCAGTCCGCGGTATGTGCAATGCCTTAGAGCATCTCAAGAAAACTGGTGAGCTCAAAGAAGACTCTGCATTAGTAGCCACTTTTGCAGAGCGCCAAAGCGTTGTGAAAAAAGAAGACTTCGATGCATTAGAAAAGAAGTTCTCGTAAAGCAAAAAACATTAATCTAAATTAAATATGACACTAAGCAAAATCCTAGCATTTCTCATTTCGCTAACACTCGCACTAATAGGCACATCAGTATTGGCTGCTGACCCTTGGCCAAATCGCCCAATTAAGTTTGTGGTGGGCTTTGGTCCAGGTGGCGCAAATGATTTGGTAGCACGGGCAGTAGCAGAAGGGGTAAGCAAGCAATTAGGTCAGCCTGTGATTGTGGAGAACAAGCCAGGTGCTGGATCTGTTGTGGGCGGTGACTATGTGGCTAAGAGTGCACCAGATGGTTATACCTTTTATGCTGGCGCTGCCGGTGGAGTAGTCACCATTCCGATGCTCCGTAGCAATATGCCCTATAAGCAAGAAGATTTAGTGCCCGTAGGCATGATGGCAGTAAGCCCATCCATTATTGTGGTTAATAGCGAATCACCGATTCAGAACTTTAAAGAGTTATTGGCTAAAGCAAGTAATAAACCTGGTTTGACTTTTGCGACTGCAGGTACAGGCAGTACACCGCACTTTGTTGCAGAGATGCTCAAGCTATTTGCTGGGGGCGGTACTTATGAAATCGTGCCTTATAAGAGCGGATCAGAGGCAGTCTTTTCGATAGTGTCTAAACAAGTTGATGCTACATCAGAGGCTAGCGTTGTGGTATTGCCACAAATTGAGGGTGGCAAACTCAAACCGCTGGCGTCCACTTGGAATAAGCGCATTACCCGTTTACCCAATGTACCGACTACCAAAGAGCTGGGTTATCCCAATATCTTTATTGGTCACTGGTCCGGCATCTTTGCACCGAAAGGCACGCCAGCTGAAGTCATCACTAAAATGAACCAAGCGATTCAGGCCGCATTAGATACCAATGCGCTGAAAGCTAGACTCATTCCACAAGGTATTGAGCCAGCCCCGGGCTCACAAGCAGATTTCATTAAATTCTTAATGGAAGAGCGCAAGCGTCTGCAGCCGATAGTGAAGAACGCCAATATGAAAGACGAGTAAGTCATCATGAATAAAACATTGCCTCGTTTAGGTTTTTTGATTCCACCAGGAAACCCCAATACCGAAGGTGAAGTCATCAAGATGGCTGGTCCGGAGTATTCCATTCACTTTACGCGCATGGTGGCTCATGGTGAAACTGGAAGTCTTGAGGGGCAAGATGAACGCAATCAAGCACAAATCGATCATTTGCCTGAAAACATTGAGCTTCTGAAACTCGTAAAACCTGCGGTGGTAGCGATGGCGCATACCGCTAGTAGTTACACCCTTGGTAAAACTGGCGAAGCTGAATTAATTCAAAAGCTAGAGGATCAATATCAAGTAGCTTTCATTACTGCCTTTGGTAGTGTTGTGAAAGCACTGCATCAGATCAAAGCAAAAAGAATTGCCTTTGGAACGCCTTATAGCGAGCAGAATACCTTGCGTTGCAAAAATCTATTAGAGGCTTATGGCTTTGAAGTAGTGAATTTCGGCAACTTGCCTGGTGTTAAAAATATTTATGATGAAACTACTGAGCGTGCGCTCCAACTAGTGCATCAAGTCAATAGCCCTGACGCGGACGCTATTTTTGTTAGCGGTGTCGGAATGCCGACGATAGATATTCTGGCGCAAGGCGAGGCTGAGACAGGTAAGCCGATAATTTCGAGTATTGCGGCTACGATGTGGAATGCACTCCAAGTTGCAAAGGCAAAAAGCAGTATTAAAAACTTTGGCGGTTTACTTGCTGGAAGGTACTAAAGTGAAAATATTCAAATATTCATTAGCTGTATTAGTAATCACGGTCGCTTCTATATCTTATGGCGCGCCATTTCCAGATAAACCAGTTCGCTTGATTGTTCCTTTTACTGCAGGAGGTAATGTTGATAACTCTGCTCGTACTATTGGACAGGGATTGACTGAACAATTGGGTCAGGGTGTAATCGTAGAAAATAAGCCTGGTGCCAATACTCTTATTGGCGCTGAGTTTGTGGCACGCGCTAATCCAGATGGCTATACCTTGTTATTAGGCACACCTGAGAGTCTGGCAATTAATCCCCATGTTTATAAAAAGATTAACTATAAACCACTTAAAGACTTTACTCCTGTGGGCTTGGTAGGCAATTTTCCATTTGCATTAGTAGTCAATCCAAAATTACCTGCCAAAAATATCAAAGAGTTTGTTGCTCTGGCAAAAAGTGCACCTGGAAAAATGAATTATTCATCATGGGGTGTAGGTAGTACGTCGCAAATTACCTTTGAAAAGTTCAATCAGGTGGCTGGTATTGATCTCGTCCATATTCCATTTCAGGGTGCAGCCCCAGCGATTACTGCTATTGCGGCAGATGAAGTGCAAGCGATGATGGTCCCGCTTTCAGTTGCCTTACCGCAGGCAGCAGGTGGCAAAGTCAAAATCTTGGGTATTACTACTAGTCAACGGTTTGCTAGTGCCCCTGATATTCAGACCTTTCAAGAACAGGGTTATTCGGTAGTGATGAGTGGCTGGCACTTAATTGTGGCGCCCAAGAAAACGAGCCCAGCAGTATTGCAAAAGCTAAATCAAAGTCTTAACAAAGCGCTCGAAACTCAAACCACTAAAGACGCATTAATCAAGATTGGTATTGAACCTAGTCCAGGTACCATCGCACAAGCCACCAAGCTTATGCAGACTGAGTATGAGCGCTGGGGTAAGACTGCTAAAGATGCCGGAATTATGATTGAGAAAGCAGAGTAAACTTTTGCTTAATCTCGGTCAATAACACAAACAAAGGACAAGATATGGATTGGGGATTGCAGGGCAAAACGGCTTTAGTAACCGGAGCAAGCCAAGGGATCGGAAGAACAACAGCAAAGTTATTGGCGATGGAAGGTGTTACCGTTGTTGCGGTTGCAAGACGCATTGAGCTAATTGAACAATTAGCTAGAGAAGTAGCGCCTGGGGTTGGCAAAATTATTCCTTTAGCGGTTGATTTTTCAGTAGATGGTGAATCCGAGCGAGCTGCGAAAGAGGCTGAACGTTTATTAGGACATGTAGATATTCTGATTAATGCAGCTGGGGGGAGTAGACCAGTACCATTCGATGCTACTAAAGAACAGTGGTTGGAGGGTATGACCTTAAATTTCTTTCGTATACGCGAATTAACCCACGCGATTGTTCCTGGCATGCAAAAGCAAGGCTGGGGCCGAATCGTTACTTTTACAGGGACATCTGAACCACGTATGCTTAATGCAGCTTTCACTGCAAAAGCTGCTATTCATGTATGGGCTAAGGCACTATCTCGTGAGGTAGCTGCTCAGGGGGTCACTGTAAATTGCTTGCAGCCAGGCCGGATTCGAACAGAACAAATTAAAAAAAGATACCCAACGTTAGAAAGTGAGCTGGAATATTCACGTCAAGAAATTCCTCTGGGACGCTTTGGTTCGCCTGAAGAAATTGCAGCAGTTGCTATATTCCTGAGTTCGCCTTTATCTAGTTATGTGACAGGAACTGTTATTCCTGTAGATGGCGGCTCTAGTCGATTTGCTTTCTAGTGCCAAGATAGAGTGAGCGAGCAAAATTCTTCAAGTACAGTCTTGGAAAAGTTGGCTCAATTAGCTGACACTATTTGCTATGATGAATTACCAAAAGAGCTAATAGTCAGAGCTAAAGACTTGATGATTGACAGTGTTGCCTGTGCTTATGGGGCACTCACGAGTACAGCGGCAGTAGATTTATTAAAAATGGTTCATTCCTTGGGTGGGAATCCACAGGCGAGCTTATTCGGATTTCGGCAACTCACATCTGCACCGCTAGCTGTTTTCTTTAACGGAAGCTTGATCAGATACTTAGATTGTAATGATTACTATTTCGGTCGAGATCCAGGTCATCCCAGCGGTAACTTTGCTGTAGGATTAGCTGTTGGGCAGCGAGAGGGAGCGAGTGGGAGGGCATTAATTGAAGCCATGGTGATGGCATACGAAGTCCAATCACGTTTTTGCGATTTTGCTGGACAGCCTTCCTTGTGGAAGAGAGGCTGGCACCATTCCTCTAATGTTGCTTTTGCAAGCGCTGCATTGGCAGCAAAATTATCTAATATGAGTGTCGATCGAATGGCGCATGCAATGGCAATTGCAGGCAGTCATCAAAATACCCTTGCGCAACTTCAAAATGGTGGGGTAGCAACGATGAAAGCAACTGCAGAAGCTTGGGTTGCAAAGGCCGGTGTTGAGGCAGCCTTGTTGGCTCAGGCTGGAATAACAGGCCCCCTAGATTTAATTGAAGGTTCATCAGGCTGGAGTAAGACAGTCGCAGCTGAAATGGATATGATGGGTATATTAGCCCCGATTGATCATTATCGAATGTTTGAGAGCAATCTGAAGCCCTATCCAGCTGTTGCAACAACGATGGCAGCTATTTCATGTGCTATTGAATTGCATCAGATTACAGCTTTAGATACTCAAGAGATTGAAAAAATTATTGTTAGGTTACCTAAATTCGTACTTGGAACTCCAGCAGCAGGGGAAGAGCGTCGTTATCCAAAGAGCTTAGAATCTGCCCAACATAGCTTGTATTATTGTGTTGCAATTGCTTTGATAGATGGAGCTTGTGGCAAGGCACAATTTGTTGAAAATAAGTCAGGCTTACCAGCAGTTCAGCGCATTCTCTCGCGAATTGAATTACTGGAGGATCCGGATTTAACAAAATCATGGCCTGCTGCAGGTGGTGGCTTAACCATCTTTATGCGAACAGGTGCTCAATTCACAAAAACTCTTTCTAATCCACCAGGCCATCCTAAAAATCCTTTATCGGAAAAACAGATTTTCGAGAAGTTTGATGTTTATGTTTCGCCGGTTCTTGGTAAAGACGGGGCAGTCAATCTTTATGAACAGTTAAAAGCAATTGATTCTTATGAGAACATAAATCAATTGAGTTTTTATATGAGAAACATATAAGAGTGGTTCTTTTTAAGAGTGGAGGATGCTTTAATGTTAAGAGCAATAATGACAGTGATCTTGGTAGCGCTGTCGGGCTACGTGTTTGGGCAAACATATCCATCTAAGTCGATTAAGTTGGTTGTACCATTTCCGCCAGGTGGTGTTGCAGATATTATTGCGCGTCCTCTAGCCGAAAGTCTTACCACCCATTTGGGGCAGCCAGTAGTTGTTGATAACAAGGGAGGTGCAACAGGAACGATTGGCGCCAGCATGGTAGCTAATGCTCCCGCTGATGGATATACTTTGTTGCTGGGTACCGCAAATGAGATTACGATGAGCCCCACCCTATTTAAATCTTTGCCATATGATCCAAATGCAGCATTCACACCTATCACGCCCGTAGCAGATTTTCCGAATGTCTTGGTGGTCGGGCCAAGTGTAACTAGTAAGAACTTTAACGAGTTCCTGGAGCTAATACGCTCTAAACCTGGCAGAGTAACTTTCGCATCTTCTGGCACGGGCAGTACCAATCATCTAACCACAGTGCTATTTGCTAGTCAGGTAAAGCTCGATATTATTAATGTACCTTATCGTGGCGGTGGACCTGCAATCGCAGACTTATTGGGCGGTCAGGTTGATGCCATGTTTGCCACCTTGCCATCAGCAATGTCTCAAATTAAAGCTGGAAAACTCAGGGCGCTAGCTGTGACAGGGGGTATCAGATCCTTTGCATTACCCGACGTTCCTACAATTAAGGAGCTCGGGATTAATGGGGTGGTCGTTACTACTTGGAATGGGGTACTAGCCCCGGCAAAGCTGCCACCGAAGATTACAAAGCAGCTGCATGATGCTATCTTGCATGTAGTTGACGACCCTAACTTTAGAGAAAAAATGATGGCTGTTGGGGTTGAACCAATCTCAACTACACCTGCAGAGTTTGCTACTAGAATTCGTAGTGATTACGAAAGATGGTCTACTTTAATAAGGCGAAATGGCGTTACCGTTGAGTAAGCAGATAGGGTAAATTGATAGTCAAAAGCGGAACTACTCTGGCTTGATCCCTGACTTCTTAATCAATGTAGTCCAAAGCTCAATTTCAGACTTTAAGAAATTGTTATAAGCATTCACACCCAAGGGTGGAATCACAAAGCCCACTGACTCAATGCGTTGTTTGACTTCAGGGGTTTGCAAAGCCTGGATCATGGCGGCCTCTAACTTATCTAAGACAGGTTTAGGTGTTCCTTTGGGAGCACTAATCCCAGCCCATGAGAGCGCCTGAAATCCTGGGTAACCACTTTCTGCCACGGTAGGCACAGTAGGGTAGAGCGCATTGCGTTGCAAACTGCTCACCGCAATCGGGCGCAATTTACCTGAGGCAACATAAGGCAAAGCCGCATCTTGATTAATAAAGATCATCGGGATTTCATTGGCGAGGATGGCGTTCATGAGTGGGCCACCACCACGATACGGAATGCCAACAATCGGTAGCGGATTGCAGTTCGTTTTGTTCTTTACATCAGCGCAGGTGTTGGTTGCTTGACGCAGTAGCTCCATTGCCATGTGACCTGAAGATGCATAGGTATACCCATAGTCCAGCTTGCCAGGATTCTTGCGTGCAAAATCAACAATATCTTTGAGTGTCTTAAATGGACGATCTGGGTTGACGACCAACACATTAGGACCTAAATCAATTAAAGAAATATGGGCAAAGTCTTTTATAGAGTCATATTTGAGGTTGGGATCCAAGCCATGGGCAACCGCGTTTTGACCCACGCCAGTCATGACTAGGGTATAGCCATCAGCTGGAGCACCAGCAGCTCTCTCAGCACCAATGACGCCACCACCACCACCGATGTTCTCAATCACAAAGGCTTGCTTGAATATTTTGGTTAGTTGTTCTGCAGAAATCCGCGCCATCAGATCAGTGGTACCACCAGGCGGAAAGGGCACAATAATTTTGACGGGCTTGCTTGGATATTCGGACTGAGCGAATACTGGAAGATGACTGGCGCATAAGAGGGCGCCAATCAGAAATGCCTTATTTAGCTTAGTGAACATAGTAAAGAAGAAATGCCCAGTCATTGATAGATCCTTGTGAATAAATATCTATATTAGTGTTGAAAGCTAGGGTAATTAATTGGCTGCCAGAAAACAAGTGCAGGTATACCCTTTCCTTCATATCAGGCATTAATATAGGGCTATTCAAACGAGTGCCTAAAACAATGTCCAAAAAGACCAAAGAATCCCTGCGCAGTGCCCGTTGGTTCGAGCCCGATGATTTGCGTTCATTTGGACACCGCTCGCGTGCCATGCAAATGGGCTACGGTCCTGAGGATTGGTCTGGCAAGCCCGTGATTGCCATTGTGAATACTTGGTCAGACATCAATCCTTGCCACACACATTTCAAGCAACGCGTGGAAGATGTCAAGCGTGGTATTTTGCAAGCCGGTGGGCTTCCAATTGAACTGCCAGCAATTTCGCTTTCAGAGACATACGTCAAACCGACCACCATGCTCTATCGCAATATGCTCGCGATGGAAACCGAAGAGCTGATTCGCTCTCATCCCATAGATGGTGCAGTGCTGATGGGTGGCTGTGACAAAACTACTCCCGGTTTAGTGATGGGTGCTTTATCGGCTGGACTACCATTTGTTTACATGCCTGCTGGTCCGATGCTGCGCGGTAATTGGAAAGGCAAAGTGTTAGGTTCGGGTTCTGATGCCTGGAAGTATTGGGATGAACGCCGTGCTGGCAATATCTCTGAAGCGCAGTGGCTCGAAGTTGAAGGCGGCATTGCTCGCAGTCATGGAACTTGTATGACGATGGGCACTGCTGCAACGATGATGGGTATTGCTGAAGCATTAGGTCTCACATTACCTGGTGCATCCAGTATTCCGGCAGCAGATGCCAGTCACCCACGTATGGCTGCAGCTTGTGGCAGAAGAATTGTCGAGATGGTATGGGAAGACCTCACTCCTGCAAAAATCTTAAACAAGACAAGCTTTCTTAATGCTATTAATGCAGCGATGGCGATGGGTTGCAGTACAAACGCCATCATTCATTTAATTGCGATGTCGCGGCGTGCCGGTACAGAATGCACCGTGAGCTTAGAAGATTTTGATTTGGCCAGCAGAAAAGTTCCAGTGATAGCCAATATCCGTCCTAGTGGCGATCAATATCTGATGGAAGACTTTTATTACGCTGGTGGCATGCCTGCATTATTCAAACAAATGGGCTCTCATCTCAACCTCAGTGCGATGACTGTCACCGGCAAGACGATTGGTGAGAATATTCAAAACGCAGAGGTGCATAACGAAGACGTTATTAGACCGCTGGGTAATGCAATCTATCAAGAGGGCGCGCTCGCTGTACTCAAAGGCAATATCGCTCCGGGTGGCGCAGTGATTAAACCCAGCGCCTGTGCTGAGAAGTTCTTAAAACATACTGGCCCAGCCTTAGTATTTGATAGCTATCCCGAAATGAAAAAAGCCGTTGAAGATGAAAATCTCGACGTCACTGAAAACCATATTCTCGTTCTCAGAAACGCCGGACCAAAAGGTGGACCAGGTATGCCAGAGTGGGGCATGTTACCGATCCCGGTGAAGTTGGTAAAGCAAGGCGTGCGCGACATGTTGCGTTTATCGGATGCGCGCATGAGTGGCACTAGTTATGGTGCCTGCATATTGCATGCCTCACCAGAGTCTTATATCGGCGGTCCATTGGCTCTCATTAAAACGGGTGACCTTATCACTGTCGATGTGCCTAATCGCAAAATTCATTTAGAGATTAGTGATGAGGAGCTGGCTCACAGAAAAGCCAAATGGACACCACCAGTACCTCAATATGAACGTGGTTATGGTTGGATGTTTAGCCAACATATCCTGCAAGCAGAAGACGGGTGTGATTTTGACTTCCTGGAAACTGGCTTTGGGAAGCCGGTTCCTGAGCCAGATATATTCTAGTAAGGCAAAAGATGCCTTCATTGAGGCGTCCTATTCAATAGAGTGCTTATTAGGGTGCATGCACCTATCTAAGCATTTCATGCACTAATACAGTCAATTTCCTGAAAATCCAAGCAATCACCTTTATAGAATCGAAGATGCCCAGCAATGCATGCCATTTGCAAAGCTTTGCTACACTGGAAAAAAGTACTACCAAAACTAAGGAGATTAAGCATGAAATCACGCATTTCTACATTGCTGGCAGCATTAGTCATTGGCCTTTCTGCCAATGTGTCTGCAAAAGATACTGTCAAGATTGCCTATATTGGGCCTTTAACCGGGGGCGTTTCAGCCAATGGTATTGGTGGACGAAACTCTGCTGACTTAGCGGTTCGACTCAAAAACCAAGACCCCAATGCGAAATACAAATATGAATTGGTGTCAGCTGATGATGAATGTAAGCCGAACGTAGGCGTACAAGTGGCTACCAAGATTGCTTCGGATAACTCCATTATCGCAGGCGTGACTCACTATTGCTCAGCAGTAGCGATGAGTACCGTAGACGTTTATCACAAGTTTGGTTTGCCAGTCATGGTGTGGGGCGCGGTGCTTCCAGAAATTACCTATGGCAATGACTACAAAGAAATTCATCGCGTGAACGGCACGATGATTAATCAAAACGAAGTTGCTGCCAAGTTTTTAACCGGCCTCGGTTATAAAAAGTGGGTGATCATTCATGACACTACTGATTACGGCAAAGGACATAACAAGTACTTCAGTCAGTACCTCAATAAAAATGGTGGACAAATCCTCGGTACATTCGGAGTGACAGCTGATCAGCAGGACTTCACTGCAGAGGTCACCAAGATCAAAGAGTTAAAACCAGAAGTGGTTTACTTTGGTGGCCTGACACCAATTGGTATTCGTATTCGTACACAAATGGATCGCTTAGGAATTAAGGCGGTCTTTGAAGGTACCTCTGGTATTAAATCTGACGCCTATATTGAAGGCTTGGGCAAGCTCTCTGAAGGTTCCCTCTCTTTTATCGAAGGCGCTCCTTGGGAAAAATTACCAGGCGGTCTTGAGTTCATTGCTAAGTACAACCAACAAAAATACCCAGATGCACCAGAGGCCTATGGTCCATTTGCCTACACTGCTGCAAACCTCATCATGGCTGCAATTGAAAAAGCAGGTCCTGATCGTAAAAAAGTGATGGCAGTATTAAATAAAACTCAAAACGTTGAGACTGTGATCGGTAAGGTTAGCTTTGATGATCACCGTCAAAACATCGTTCCTCTGATTTCTAAATATGTTGCCCAGGATGGTAAGTGGGTCGTGTGGGAAGACAGTCAGTACGCTAAGGGGCAACGTAAATTAGGTCAATAAGCTCTTTTGATTTTTTACAGAAGTCAAAGAGGGTAAGCTTGCATGTCATTTGATATTTTTTTGCAGTACCTACTCAATGGTTTGATGTTAGGTGTGATTTATGCAATTGTGGCGGTGGGTTTTACCCTCTACTTTGGTGTACTCGATGTCATTAAGTTTTCGCATGGCGATATTTTGATGGTGGGGGCCTTTGCTGGCCTCACCACCTATATCGGTATCGCGGGAACTTTTGAGTCTCCCTGGTTACAACTGCTGATACTAGTTTTAGTCAGCCTCTCAGTAGCAGCATTTTTGGGCGCTGTTATTGCCCGCTATCTCATCTTGCCTTTGCAAAAGGCGCCCCCGATTAATACTTTGCTCGTGACCTTAATGTTAGGTCTGGCATTGCGTGAAATGGTTCGCCTATTCTATCCCAATGGCTCTAATCCAAAACCTTTCCCTCGATTGCTGCCAACCGATGGTATCGCTTTAGGGGAGTTCACTTTGCGCTCTGATAGTTTGATTCTCTTAATAACCGGGATCATTACCATCATCGCGGTTCAAAGACTCATTACCAAAAGCAAAATTGGTTTAGCGATCCGGGCGGTTGCACAGGATAGTGAGACAGCACGCATTATGGGAATTAATTTTCACCAGATTGTGCTGATTACTTTTATGCTCGGTTCAGCGCTAGCTGCTTTAGCGGGCCTGATGAACGGTCTGTATTACAACGAAGTAAATTTCGGTATGGGTTTATTGCTCGGGGTGATTGGCTTTTCAGCTGCAGTTGTTGGCGGTTTAGGTAATTTTTATGGAGCTATTGTGGGCGGCTTCTTATTTGCTGCCCTTCAAACGGTTGGGGCGGTTATGTTGCCCGCGATTTTGCCTAGCGTACCTAGCGCCTATAAAGATGTATTTGCATTTACGGTGATCATCATCATCATGGGATTAAAGCCAACCGGCTTGATTTCTGAAAAATCAAGTGAGCGGGTGTAAGTATGAAGTTATTAATCTCTAGTTTTATTGTTTTCCTCATTTATAGCCTCTTATTGTTGGGCGCTGAAAACCAGTTGGAAGTAGGTATTTTGGTGGCCGTCGCTTTTATCGCAAGCGTAGTGGGTAAGAAGATGGGCTTGATGGATCGCCTTGCTAATGCAGTGAGTCAACATCCTCATTTTCCGGCAGTTGCCTCTGTGGCTGGTGTCTTGATTGCGATGGTGGTGTTTTATAACTCCCACTTTGCGCTGTTGATGTTGGCAACGGTCTTGATTTATTCCATTGTGTGTTTGGGCTTAAACATCCAGTTTGGCTATGTGGGGATTGTTAATTTTGCGGGTGCTGCCTTTTTTGGCATTGGCAGCTATACCGCTGCAGTCTTAGCCACGCATACAGCAGTGCCTCATTTACTAGTCTTGTTTATTGCGGCGGCAGTCTCTGCCTTAATTGGTTCAATCTTGATTTACCCTGTGCTCAGAACACGAGGTCATTACGCCGCTTTAGTGACAATTGCTTTTGGAATCTTGTTCAGGAATTTTTTAGAGGTGAACGATACCTTAGGCGGACCGCAAGGCTTAAAAATTCCGCCACTGACAATCTTTGGTTGGAATCTTTCTGAAGGTATTCAGATTGGAGGAATTGAACTCTCCTTCTATATTCCGTACTTGCTCATCGCTTTGATTTTGCTCATTGTCGCTTTTCGTATCACCAGAAATTTAGAGCGCTCCTGGATAGGCTTGAGTATGGATATGGTGCGTACCGATGAGATTGCGGCCTCAACTTTTGGGGTCAATATTGCGCATTGGAAAATCGTCGCCTTTACTCTTGGCAATTTACTGGCCGGCCTTGCAGGTGCCCTATACGGAATGATGACAGCTTATGTCGCGCCCAATAACTTTACTTTTGCAGACTCGCTGATTTTGGTCTCGATTGTGATTTTGGGCGGCATTGGAAATCCTTGGGGCATTATTCCAGCGGCAGCCATTGTGGTCATCCTCCCAGAGAAGCTGCAATTTATTCAGGAATACCGTTTCTTGTTATATGCCATTGTGGTGATTTTGATTTTGCTCTTTCGCCCAGATGGCCTGCTTCCTAGAAGAATTCGGAACTACTTCCCAGGCAAGAAGGTGGGGGAGTCAGAATGAGCGCTACGATGAATGCTTCCAAAATTTTAGAAGCCAACAACCTGACTATGCGATTTGGTGGGGTTACTGCGCTAGATGATCTAACCATGCATGTCAATGAAGGTGAAGTCCTAGGTCTATTAGGCCCAAACGGTTCAGGCAAGACCACTTTTTTTAACGTCATCACGGGCCTATATCGCGCGAGCTCTGGGAACGTGAGTTTTCGGGGCGAGAATATCACCGATGCGACTGCGCAAGAAGTCTATCTGCACGCGATTACCAGAACGTTTCAGCGCTCCCGTTTGTCATTGCCTTTGACGGTATTTGACAACATCGCGATTGGTGATAATCGCAGGCTAAATACCGGACTGATCTTTAACTTGTTTGCCCGCGATCGATTTGAAAAAGAGTATGACCACGTTGTCGAGCAAGTCAGCGCTTTGCTATTTACGTTTAACCCCAAACTAGCAGCCAAAATATTTGAGCCTGTAGCTAGTCTGCCGATGATTGATCGGCGCCGTATTGAAATTTGCCGAGCCTTAATCAGTGAGCCTGATCTCTTGTTATTAGATGAGCCATCAGCGGGTATGACCCATGATGAGACTGCAGAGGTCATGAATGATATTTTGCAGGTCCGCAGCAAAATTAAACCATTTACGATTATTTTGATTGAGCACGAAATGAGCTTGATTCAGCGTATGACTGAGCGCTGCATTGTGCTCAACTACGGCAAGAAAATTGCCGAAGGCACTTATGAAGAAATTGTGAGTAACCGTGAAGTTCAGGTTGCCTATCTGGGACAGGAATAATCATGGCCTTATTAGACATCGATCACATCTATACAGCCTACGATCGCATTGACGTCTTAGAGGACGTATCGATCAAGGTTGAGCGCGGACAGATCACGTGTATCCTGGGCGCTAATGGCGCTGGTAAATCCACCCTGATTCGTTCGATTTTGGGTTTAACACCAGCCAATCGTGGCAAGATTATTTTTAACGATGCCGATATCACCCATCTGCCCACCCATCGTATTATTGAACAAGGTATCGCATGTGTGCCTGAGGGTCGCCGGGTATTTCCGCGGATGACGGTTGATGAAAACCTCTCGGCAGGTGCGTATCTCGTGAGCGATCAAAAAGTCATACAAGAGCGCCGCGAGCGGGTGAAGACTTTATTTCCACGCCTGGCAGAACGCGCTAATCAATTAGCGGGAACTATGTCTGGTGGTGAGCAGGCGATGATAGCGATTGGACGCAGTTTAATGAGTTCTCCCGAACTACTCATCTTTGATGAACCCTCTTTAGGGCTCTCCCCTTTGTTTGTAAAAGAGAATTTCAAGATCATCAAAGAGATTAATCAAATGGGTACCACCGTGTTACTCGTTGAGCAAAACGTGCGCCAAACCCTAGCGATTGCCCATCGGGGTTATGTGATTGCTAAAGGGCAGGTGGTTGCTCAAGGAAGCGCTACTGAGCTGGCTGAAAATGCAGAAGTCCAAGCGGCTTATTTTGGCTAAACACCCTTAACCACTTCAGTTTGAGTAAAACAGATAATGACTATTCCTGATCCGATTGCGTTAACCCAAGAGTTAATTCGTTTTAATACAGTCAATCCCCCAGGTAATGAAGACCAAGTCTGTAATTACCTCGCATCGATCTTAGAGTCTGCCGGTTTTGAGTGCCGCAAGATTGAGTTCGCTCCGCGGCGCATGAGTCTGGTTGCCAAAATTGGATCTTGCAGCAATGACAATCCCAGCATCTGCTTTACTGGTCATGTGGATGTTGTTCCCTTAGGAGCGCGTTCATGGAAGCATGAGCCATTTGCCGGCTTGATTGAAGATGGCAAATTATTTGGTCGCGGCTCTAGTGATATGAAAAGCGGTGTTGCCGCATTTGTGGTGGCAGCGATGAAGACTGCCCAGGCTGCTAAAGCAAGTAGCGGTGTGAGTTTGATTATTACTGCAGGTGAAGAGACAGGTTGTGAAGGCGCCTTTCATTTAGTGGCCAGTCAAGAGATCCTCGAGTTTTTAGGACCAGCAGGCTCTTTTGTAGTAGCTGAGCCTACTGCCAATGAGCCACTCATAGGTCATAAAGGGGCTTATTGGCTCAAGGCCTCAACCGAAGGCGTTACCGCGCACGGATCGATGCCAGAGCGTGGTGAGAATGCTTTTTATAAGTTAGCTAAAGCGGCATTAACTTTAGAGAAATTTACCTTTGATACACCAGCGCATCCCTTGATGGGGCAAGGCACCTTAAACGTAGGTACTGCGAAAGCGGGTTTAAATATTAACTCTGTACCTGATGCCGCTGAAATGACTTTAGATATCCGGACAGTGGCAGGGCAAAGTCATGCCCATATTTACGGTTGTCTTTGCAAAGCATTGGGGCCGATTGTGCGCCTCGATACTATGATTGATATCGAAGGGGTCTATACCCCTGCGAGTGATCCTTGGATGGCAAGCGTGTTTGATCGCTGCGAAAAGATCAATGGCGTGCGACCTGTTGAAAAAACGGTTTCGTACTTTACTGATGCTTCAGCCTTAAAGCCGGTCATCGGCGACCCCCCAACAGTGATTCTAGGTCCTGGTCAACCCGAGATGGCGCACCAGACCGATGAATTTTGCTATGTCGACAACATTACTGACGCCACCCAGCTCTTTGAAGATCTGATTATGGATTGGCAAAACATTAGGAAATGAATATGAGTGAGCAACAGGGCAAACCCCTTGGTTTAATTGCAGCGGTCAAGCAGATCAGCGAAGGCAAACTTGACCCGCAAACTTTATTAACGCAATCATTTGAGTTAGCCAATCAACTAGAGCCTAACTTAAAAGCCTTTGTTTCCAGAAACACTTTAGAGGATTTAAAAAAGGCGATTGCGCCTGGACCTTTGTCAGGTATTCCGATTGGAATTAAAGACATTATTAATACCCAAGATTTAATCACCACTAATGGTTCACCAATTTACGCTAATCATCGTCCCCAGGAAGATGCGCCGATTGTGCAAAGAATTCGGGCATTGGGTGGGCTGATTTTTGGTAAGACTGTGACGACCCAATTTGCATGGCGAACCCCAGGGCCAACAGTGAACCCTTGGAATTCGGAACATACTCCAGGAGGCTCTTCTAGTGGATCTGCCGCTTCAGTAGCGGCCGGTATTCTGCCGCTTGCCATCGGCTCTCAGACAGTAGGCTCGATTGTGCGTCCGGCAGCGTTTTGTGGCGTGGTGGGCTTTAAGCCTAGCTTTGGATCAATCATCAAAGAAGGTGTCCACCCGTTTGCTTACTCTTTAGATCACATTGGATTTTTTACTCGCTCAGTTGAGGACGCCGCTTTTGCGTTTCAATTGCTCAAAGATGGCAGTGCCAAAACAGCCCAAATTGTCACACCCGATTTGAAGTTAGCGCATGCGCCCAAAATAGCATTACTTAAAACACCGTTTGATCACTTAATGAGCGCCGAGCAACAGCAAACGCTACAGTTTGCAGTTGAAAAGCTAGAGCAGGCTGGCGTGAGCGTAAAAACAATGGAGATCCCAGCGCAATACTGGGAGGGCATTGATCAAATGCCGACGATCATGGGCTTTGATGTTGCGCACATTCATCAAAAACACATGGAAAACAATCAAGAACTTCTTTGTGAAAACATTAAAGAGACCGCCACCAAGGGAGCAGAATATTCCCAGGCGCAATATGAAGCGGCCTTAGCAGTGCAAAGTAAATTACGTCACTCTGTTGGTGAGTTATTCAAAGACGTTGATGCTCTTTTGTTGGCACCAGCAACTGGTGAGGCGCCCAAAGGCTTGAGCTGGACCGGTGATCCTTCATTCTGCGCCCTAGGTAGTCTTTTAGGCATTCCAGCAATCAATATTCCTGTAGGTAAGTCTGCCAATGGATTGCCCTTAGGTATTCAGCTGATGGGTAATTACAAAGCAGACGAGGCTTTCTTGAAGGTGGCTAAGTTTACTGAAGAGGCTATTGGCTCTCGTTGAGCAAAAGCTTTTTAGGCTATTTTTGATCAAGCGCTTATGATGAGGCAATGAAAACACGTTTTCTGCGCTTGCTTTGGGTATTGCTCGGATCTTCTGTCGCGATTTCTCTTGCCTTGTGGGTGACAAAAACCAACTCCCCACTATTGTTAGCCTCATTGGGCGGCACCACACTTTTTTTATTTGCTCTGACTACTGCCCCGGCTGCGCAGCCCAGAGCAGTCTTTGGCGCGCATCTTATTAGTAGCCTAGTAGGCATCTTGGCTTATCAATTATTTGGCGATGCCTTTTGGGTCTACATTATTGCTTTAGTAGTAACGATCGGCATCTTATTGGTGGTGAGATGTGTTCATCCGCCCGCAGGTGCAAACCCGCTCATTATGATTCAGGCCCATGCGACTTTTATTCATCTTGGTGTCACAGTATTACTCGGTGTCACTATTATTTTTGTAGTTGCTTATATCTGGAGCCGACTAGGCGTGGGAGTCAGCAAGTATCCAATCTCTTGGACCCAGCCATCGCCACCTTCCTTAAATTGGAGCATCTGGGAGCAATAAAATTGATTGACAAAAATGTTCCAAAGTCTGCATAATTAAATCTACATCAAGAGATGGCTTTGTCGCCACAGCAACCTGCTAACGCTAGTAAGGTGCTAAAAAGATGAGACCCAATACCAATAATGGTGATGGGTAATCCAAAGCGACAAACCCACCATTTGAACTGACCCCCAGTAGTTGGACAGTTTAGTTAGGTTAGCACAAGGGATTGAGTTCGGTATTGCACCGGGCTCAATCCCTTTAGTTTTTGCTTGATTCGATCATGGTTGTAGTAGTGGATATATTC
>NZ_JACVOW010000003.1:0-38511 GCF_018882265.1 Polynucleobacter sp. AP-Feld-500C-C5
TTAGGTTACAGACCACCAGCACCCCAAACCCAAGTACCCAGAATCATCCAGAATCAACCTATGATGCTGCAATGATTTACTATAGAAAAACTCTCTTTGGTAATGGACCTAAATTGACAGCAGTTCAGATTATTTAGATAAGTCACAGCTATTCCTAAAGTATATGCAAGATCCCTTCTATATGAATGTCTTCGTGCAGAACAATCAAGTTTCGCAATGGCGGCCTACGATAGATGCAATCTATAACGCGATTGATCTTCAGCCAAAAGACTGGTCTAAGGTAAAGCCTATAAGTTATAAGCCTCAACCTATTCGGTCGAGAACGGCTACTCTAGGAGCGCCAGTAGCGAGCTCTGAAGAGCCAATGGATCGGATAGCCCAGCATCTGGGCAATATGGGAATTTAGCCTTCTATTGAGAAAGGGTCGGTATAGCTAGATTCAGGGTTTGGGAAAACTGTGAGAATGCATCTTCAAAAGAAGGTGCATTCTTGTCATAGACCATAACCTTGATGAATTCATCATAGGTCTGCTTGGTATGTGGATCGTCTTTAGCGTATTTCATTGCCTTCTTGATCTCACCCATTGGATCTTTGACAAACGCATCATGCTGCCTAGCAAAGTCCAACCCATCTTTTTGAATGACTTGGGCTACCAAATTAGTCAATAGTTCCAGATCATTCTTTAGGAGGTTGGGGTTTTTTACGATGATCTGATAAACATCGTACAGATGACGAACTAAGGCGTTATCTACCTTTTCATCAGTTTTGGCCAATGATAGGGCCAGACGTCTTGGGAAGGTAATGAGTTTCTCAGCTAGAGCTTCTCTCAAATCTACGCATGGAATTGAAAATCTAGGGCCGGTATTCATGCTTGCTAAGGAATCAAAGAGCAGGGCAATTTCTTTATCTTGCTTTGGTAGTCGTAAGGGGCTGTAACTTACTTCCAGTTTTAAATTAGCCCGCATACCTGGGCTTACCTGAAAGTGGGATGAGTACTGGATATCGAATGATATGAAGTTGTTATCGTCCTTAGCATCTCTTGAAATAAACTCCGATTTAAAGCCAGCCGAGTTCATTGCTGCTTCAAGGCTATCTTTGAGCTTACTCATGCTTGAGCGGATTTTGCTCCTCGTCAATTCCTGTGAGGATTTTGGGATAGCTTTGATATCTACATCTTCAGAGACTCTATCCAATAGACCATAGGCTTTGGAGAGGCAGGTACCACCACAGAAGACCAATTCAAAATCTGGATTATTGATGTTGGCAAGCGAGGCCAAAGCATCGGTAACCATGTAGTCTTTTTCTAGTGCGAATTCCGATATGCCAAGTCCAAACTCATTAATTACATCCAAGACTTGGAGTCGCTGGATGTCGTTAACTTTTTTCATAGACTAGGCTACGATTACCAACAGATAATTTTCGGCAGACTCGAGAGTTACCAACGTTGACGATGGGAAGCATTGGTACCTGAGTGCTATCACCCTCAATCAGAGCGCGCATCTCTTTACCCACATCAGCTTTAATGTCTAACTTTTTCATGACTTCAAGCCCAATATTAATTAGGCTCTCATCTGCTACTGGTTTGCCGGATATAGAAGAGGGGCGCGCCTTTACATAGGTGCCGTAGCCTAGACGCATTAACTTACCCTCGTCTGATAGCTCTTTCATCACACGACAGACCTGGCGGTAGGTGCCGAACCGATTGAAATCGTCACGCAAGAAGACCTTGCCTTTGGAATTGCGTAAGCTGGCCAAAATCCGGTCTTTGGTTGTTGCTCTAGCCATCTTGGCCTCCTTTCTGTATTGATGCTCTCATTATACACAAAAATATGACATAAATGTCCTATTTTTGTAATGGTAAATATTGATTAAATACTATAAATAACAGAGAGTTATGTGATTTGAATTTAACTAAATTAAGGGGGTATACATATTCATATTACCCATGAATACCTTCCGTCAAGGGCACCCCAAAGGGGTGGCTTGCGAACCCTTGATGGGCACCACCAAAGAAACGCTCTTTTATGCCCAAGGTGGCGCAATGACACCTTGGGCATAAAGACAACTCGCGAACAACAAAAACCCCAGAAATATTCAAACCAAGCTTGTGCAGCCCCAATAATCAATACACGTAGCAAGAGTTAATAGCTCTAGCTACTGATTCGTCTAACGCGTTATCGCTAGAGTCGCGACTAGCAGCGTAGCAATGGATAGTTTCACGCCCTATCAATCAGGATGAATCCAACTAATTCATAAATACAGATAGGGGTGGCATATGCCGATTTCAAATACAGACTTGCAAGAGCTAGCTAAGGTCTCCTTAGATGAGTACTTGCGCAATCTACCGGTAGACCAAATAGCCGTAGAGAGACCTTTCCTTAAAAAACTAATGCAAGGGCGCAAGAGTCTATTAGGGGCCAAACAGAATGTGGTTGAGAACATTCGCAAAGAGCATGGGAGTAACTTCACCTGGGCATTTGGGGAGGAGACGGTCAAGTTCAATAAGCGTAATACCACTGAGCAAGCATCATTCCCATGGCGCAGAGCAGTTGATGGTCTCTATATCGACTATGACCGCTTATTCAGTAACGGTATCAAAGTGCGTGAGGGTGGCGCGCGAGGCTTTCAGTTGGAATACAACGAGCGCGTGCAATTGATCAATCTCTTGGATGAGCAGCTAGAAGTCCTACGAGAAGGATTCCTTAATAAGCTAGATCTTGAGCTTCACCGCGACGGCTCACATGGCGCCGATGCGGTAGTAGGCCTAGATAGCCTTGTCAGCCTAGCGCCAGATGCCGGCACAGTAGGCGGAATCGATCGAGCCAAAGCAAGCTACTGGCGTAACTACGCAGTTAAAGACATCGCTTCAACTACGCCAGGTAACTTGGTGGGTGAGATGGAGACCGCATGGCGCCAATGTATTAAGCATGGTGGTAGCCCGGATTTCATCATCGCTGGGGGTAAGTTCATTGATACCTATCGTAAGCAGGTGACAGTGACCCATATCGCTGGATCAGGTGAAACCAAGTACATCGATGCTGGCGTAGGTGCAGGTGTTAACACTGGCTTAGCCTTCAAAGGCGTAGAGATCATCTGGGATCCGCAGTTTGATGAGCTTGATGCCATGGCCAATCGCACGGTGGAGTGGAGTAAACGCTGTTATTTCCTCAATACCCGCTTTATGAAGTTGCGTGACGACGACCTAGATATCGTTGCCCCGATTCGCCCGCACGACACGCTAGCCATGTACGCCATGGTGAACCTACGTTGCGCTTTATCTATTTCACGAGCTAATGCCCATGCGGTATTGGCCATTCAATAAAGGATGCTCATATGACAAATAAAGAACTCATTCATAGCGACTTCCAAATTAAAGAGGTGGAAGCGGTAGTGCGTAGAGATGCATTCACGACTATCCATGTGCACGTACCACCGTATGAAACCAACATCCTTCGAAATCTGTTTGGGCGCGAGAATGTCACGGTGTTCGAGCGCCCATCAAAGACCACCATTACTCCAGAGCAGGAGTATGACCGCTTATGCGCCAAGTATGGCCATGAAGTTGTGGCCAAAGTCTTTGGTGAAGATGATGGTGATCGCCTTATGGAGATCGTACAGGGGCTAATGGCTGAAGGAAAACTCCCGGCTCAAGAGCAAACATTAGAAAAAGCTCACGAGCTAGATTCAACACAAGAAAGCAAAGGAGCCAAGAAACGCTAGCAGTAGGGAAGATCGCCGCTAGCGGCCAGTGTTTGGGTGCGGCTGTGGGTGTTGAAGTAACGATGGTGTGTGGGCGCGCGTAACTGCGCCCCACTGCCAGCATCAATTAAAAGCTTTGGCGGTAGCGGGGCGGTGGACTTCCATATTCCAAGCATCAAGAAAAGAACTCATTCCATGCTTCCAATCATCACCTCTCTAGTACAAACCTTGGCCGTCAATGGCCTTGGTTTACTTGCGGGGGCAGTACAAGCCAAAGGCAAGGAATTCATTGAGAGCAAGATTGGGGCGCGTATTCCGGATAATCCCAGTCATGAGGATCTCATTAAGCTTAAACAGTTAGAGATTGAACAAGAGCAACTCCTTTTGCAATACACGCTCAAGCAAAAGGAGTTGGAGATTGAGGAATCCAAGCTTCTGGCGGAGATGCATCGTTCTTCACAAGAGAATGCCACGCAGCGCTGGCAATCCGATATGGGTAGCGATTCAAAGTTATCAAAGAACATCAGGCCAGGAACGCTTGTTTATATTCTGACTGCTTATCTTTTGTTCGCACTTCTTTCAGCAATGGGGATAGATATTAATGAAGCTTATGTAAAGCTCCTAGGTGAATGGGGCCAGTTAGTCATGTTGGCTTACTTTGGGGGAAGGTCGGTAGAGAAGATCTTTGAGATGCGTATGAATAGCTCAAATAAAAAAGAAGAGCAGGCATGAGTGGTTTAGTTGCAGAGCAAGCGGCATTTCTTATGGATGTTAGTCGCCTTATCCAGTTTGCTACAGCAGAGGGGTGGGTCATCACAGGAGGAGAGCTCTGGAGGTCTCCAGAGCAGCAAGAGATCTACTTCAAAAGCGGTAGATCAAAGACCATGAATAGTAATCACTTAAGACGCTGCGCTATCGATCTCAATTTCTTCTGGAATGGAAAACTGATTTGGGATAAAGAATTGATCCGTACAGTTGGTGAATACTGGGAAAGCCTAAACATTAAGAATAAATGGGGAGGAAACTTCAAAGGATTTGTAGATGTGCCACATTTTGAAAGGAGGGTATAGACTGTTTCTTTACTGTAAATAGGAGTTGGTATGGTCTTGAATCCTCATGAGCTTATAGTCCCAATCTATGCAATCGGGCAAAAAGGAGAGGTAGTTCAATTTTTAGGTACGGGCTCGTTTATCGGCAGTCCTCCACTATTAATCACTGCGGATCATGTGATTAAGGATTGGCAGGGAGCATTTGGAATATCGATTGTTTCGAATCTTCAAAGAATTTATGTTGCCAAAATAGTGGCTAGAGACTCATTTCATGATCTTGCTCTTCTTGATGTATTGGACTTCAAGCCTGCAGCAGTTTTAGAGTTAGCGCCAAATATTGCACATCTAAATCAGCTACTTTGCACATTTGAGTATGGAACAACACGCACACAAGGCAATCAAATTCATATCTCTCCAGCCACAAGAATTGGAAATATAACTCGAACATTGAACTTGGTATCTCAATATCAAGGTGCAGGTGATGATATTTTAGAGTTGTCTTTTCCTGCGCTAAAAGGCGCAAGTGGAGCTCCGATAGTTTCTAATGATGAAAAATTTCAACTTCAGGGGATAATTATTGCCAATGTTAGTTACCACTTGTTGCCAGCACAAATATCAAGTGTTTTAGATGAAGATAATCAAATTTTAGAAGAAACTCAATTTATGCTTCCACAAGCACTTGCGGTAAATGTAAAGCATGTCAAAACTTTTTTAAATAAGGTGCAGCCTTAAGAAAGCTTACCCAATCCTCCATTAGTCTTGCTCTCTTATCTAGCTGATCCTGCCTTCTATATGCGGCCTCAGCCTTATTCTTAATAGTGTGCGCTAAGGCCAGCTCAACAGTCTCATTTGAGTATTCCGTTGTTTCTGCAGCCCAATCCCTAAATGTAGATCTAAATCCATGAGGGACATATTCACCGTACTTTGGTATCTTCCTCATCATTGAAAGCAAGGCCATATTCGATAGTGGACGATCCTTGTGTAGGGTGCTCGGGAATAAATACGAATTCACTCGCATTTCTTTAAGTTGTCCAAGGATTTCCATGGCTCTTGTATTTAGTGGGACGCGATGTTCCTTGCCAGCCTTCATACGCTCCGCTGGAATTGTCCAAACTTTAGCTTCCAAATCAAACTCATCCCACTTAGCTTCGATTACTTCACTGGTTCTGCTCGCAGTCAGAATCAATAGCTCCAATGCAAGTGCCGAAAATCCCGAATGAGTACGTAGGTCAGATATAAATTCTCCAATCCTTTGAAATGGAAGAGCGGGGTGGTGAATACTCTTCTTGATCTTGCTTGCTTTGGGCAATAAGTGACTAAGTGCACCTTGGTAACGCGCTGGATTTTCACCTTGCATGTATTGATGCGCTTTGCACCAATCAAATATCACCTCAATTCGTTGACGAACCCTAGTAGCAGTTTCAGTACGCACATTCCAAAACGTACCTTCTACTTCACCGTTTTTGTTTTTGATATCTTGTTCAAGAACTCTGACAACATGACTAGTGCTTATGTGGTCGACTCTTAGTTTGCCAATGATGGGTGATACGAACTTATTTATCGTACTGGTCCATTGATCTTGATGTTTGCTATTCGACCATTCAACTTTCTTGGCCTGAATGCATCTTTCTGCAGCAGCTGCAAAGGTAATCGTATGGACATTTGCCTCGATAGCATTTGATCGCTTGGCGATTCTTTGTTCAAGTGGGTCAGTCCCATCAAGAATGAGGCGACGCAGATCTAACGCCTTCAATCTAGCGTTAGCCAGCGAACAGGACTCGATTGGGCCAATTCCCATTTCTCTACGTTTAAGAGTTATTGGGCTAGTAAAGCGAAAGATCCAGCTACGAGCAATACCACTGGGGGTGTTAGTAACCTGAAGATAAAGTCCTTTATTTTCTGGATCAGCATGGTATCCAGGCTTATTGGCTGAGATAATTCCACGTGCAGTGAAAGAGGCCTTGCGAGGACCTTTCACTCCTTGTTTATCATCATGATTAGCGCTCAATCTACCCACCACTGTACCCACCAGTTAAACGTAGATTTTAGTGAACTTGAATGGGTTAGATTGGAGTAGGGTTACCCTGTAAGCCATGTATTACATGGGCTGTATGGGTAATGGTAGACTTACACGGAGGGTGAATTTTTTGACTCCCTCTCCGCCAAATTATCAAAAAAGTGCTTAAATCTATCAACGATCTTATTTTTAGTGAGTAAGATCTCGAACGGTTAAAGGAAGCTCATATCATGATGACACCCGATGAGATAGAAAAATTAATACCTGCAGAAACTGCTAAATTTCGCTCACCCATTCCTACTCAAGCGATATCAAGCGATGAGTTTATGCCGTCTATACAAACTCCTAAGCAAAAAGAGCTTGAGAAGCGTATTAAAGAACTTGGCTCAAGACTTGCCAAGCATCAAGGGGTCTCTCGCCGGAGATTCTTTCAAGGTGCCGCAGGAATGGCAGCAGCCTTTGTTGCCATGAATGAAACCTTTGGCCCGCTTTATGGGGTTAGTCACGCTGAAGCAGCAACACCAGAACTGGCAAACGAACGCGCTGCATCGCTCAAAAGTCAATTCATCATGGATATGCATACTCACTATCTGCGAGATGACACTCGTTTAGAGGGATTTGTCAGATCACGCGAGGCAGTGGGGAAGGCAGCTTGGAATCCCGCCCTTGCAGGCAAGCCACAAACTTTAGATGATTTGAAATTTGCAAACTATTTTAAAGAGGTCTTCTTAGATAGTGATACTAAAGTCGCCTTAATTTCTGGATCAGGCTCTGAAGATCCGCGGGATTGGTTTTTAACCAATGAAATGAAGGCGCAGGCCCGTAAAACAGTAAACCAAGAGGCTGGTACTAAGCGTATGTTCTCACATGCAATTTTCATGCCCGGAACACCTGGATGGCTAGAAAAAGCAGAAGCGGATTATGAAAACCTCAAGCCAGATTCATTTAAAGGCTACACCATTGGCGATAACACCAATAAACAACTTTCTACACATCCTTGGCGGCTTGATGATGAGAAGTTGCTGTATCCCTTTTATGAAAAGCTAGCAAAGTGGAGTAAGACGCAGCCAAGTATTGCGAACGTTTGTGTGCATAAAGGTTTATATCCCCCGTCTGTAACACAACAGTACCCACATCTATTGCCCTATGCAAAAGTCGATGACGTTGCCAAAGCGGCAAAAGATTGGCCACAATTAAATTTCGTAATTTATCACTCCGCCTTTCGCTATACAGGTGGCACTTGGGATGAGGGTTGGCAGCAGTTCAGGCGCACAGGCCGAATTGACTGGGTAACTGACTTGGCACAGATTCCTCAAAAAGCCGGTGTCAATAATGTCTATGGTGATTTAGGACAAATCTTTGCTCAGAGTACTATTGCTGAACCAAGACTCTGTGCTGCGATGTTAGGTCAACTTATTCAGGGCCTTGGTTCTGATCACGTTGTCTGGGGAACCGATGCCATCTGGACAGGATCACCGCAATGGCAGATTGAAGCCTTACGCCGTCTTGAGATCCCAGAGGATATGCAAAAGAAGTATGGTTTTAGCCCTTTAGGTTCTGCTGATGGACCAGTCAAACGCGCTATCTTTGGCGATAACTCAGCGCGACTCTATCACTTTACTCAAGCACAACGCAGTGCGCTTGCAGGGGATAAGGTGGCTCTGGCTAAATTTAGTTATGACGAGTTTGGTGATGGTAGAACCAATCTGCGATATGGCTATATGCAAGCATAGATTGGGGTAATTTAATTGCAAGGTAAAAACATGGCTAGTTTTACAGCTGTATTGAGTCGGCTTTTCTTGGTATGTATGGGCGTCGTCTTGCTTGCCTGCTCAACACCACCGAGCAGATTTGGTGTTTATCAGCAGTCTGATGGAACTATTGGCGTGCATTCTCCAAAGGATGCCAAGGAAGAAGAAGCTCAGGAAATGGCGGTAGCAGAGTGCAAGAAGCTCGGAAAACGAACTGCGACGATTATTGATAGTCGGAAAACGGTCAATGACCGCTTTCCGATGACGTACAACTATTTGTGTAGATGAATCTTAAATTAAGTGAGATGAAGCGCTTAGCTAAGCAACCATTTCTTAATAGATTTATTGACACACATAGCATCTAAGGCAAGACCAAAGAACTCAGAGCCATTAGTGACCATGCTTTCAATGGCTTCTACTTTGCCTGACTTAATGCCGCGTAGATAAGTCGCTGCACGATAACGCAGGAAGTGCTCAGTTTCACCTTCTTCATTCTCCGTTGAGCAAAGTTCTAGATTGCCATAGCGGGTTTCAGGATTGATATTAAGGATGGATAAGCTTAATGCACCAACTAATTTCTCTGGTACTGGGATTGGTACATAGGAGTAGAGCGAAATCAACATCTCTTCTTCATCTACTTCAATGATGTGATCAATATCCAAAACATCTTGTTCAGTTAACTCAGTCTCACCTGAATCGCCACCACCAAAAGTAGACTCAAACTGCAACATTGCCGTATTGCTGCCTTTAGAGATTTCGATCATGTCAGGGTAGCCAAGCAAACCTTTCCACCAATACATGAGAGAGAAAGTGCAGGGCTTTACCTCTACCAACCCTTTGTTAGTCGATTTAGCGAAGTAGAGACCATAAAACTCATCATCTTTTTCTAGACCATATTGATCAACCTTAGATGATTTGGCAACAGGTTTAGTGCTAGCCTTTTTGTTAACTTTCTTCGCTGCTGGTTTCTTAGTGGGCTTCTTAGCTACCGCTTTTTTAGCAGCAGGTTTCACTACCTTTTTTACCGTCTTTTTAGAGGCTACTTTTTTAGCAGCTACCTTCTTAACAGCTTTCTTTGTAGGGGCTTTTTTTACCACCTTGGTCGCTACTTTCTTTTTTGCTGGTGACTTCTTTGTAGCCATGGTCTATTACCCTTCATTTTTGGTAGTTAATGTGCATCAGCACTGATAGATATTACTGCAAATTAATTGCAATAAATACTAAGCCTATATGGGGTTTTTCCTGCTAAATATATTACGTGGGGCAGAATAAAAATATTGCCTAGCTTATTGTTCTCTTGGGTAGGCATTGATACACTGAAACTACGCATTATGAATAAACCCAGTCACTTTTGAATGAGGGAATCTATGTTTCCAGAATATCGCGAATTAATCACCAAGCTAAAGACAACGGACCGTCACTTTTCCCATCTGTTTGATAAACACAATAACCTGGATGCCAAGATTCTGCGGATGGAAGACCATAAAGAGCCGAGTACGCCAGAGGAAATTGAAACTCTAAAGAAAGAAAAGTTGCTGCTAAAAGACCAGATTTACGCAGTGCTTAAGAAAGCCAGCGCCCAATAGAGGGGTTATCTTTCTTGAGGAAGCAGGCTTTGAGCAACTGATTGCCTGCTTCTGTTGTGCGCCCACCTCATGGCTACATTGGCCACAAACATCGTTATCCCCATCGGGGTAGCTAAGCTCTTCTTGACAGGCGGGGCATTTAGGTAAGTTATTTGTGCCCATTTAAAATGAAGATGTAATGAACAAATCTCTCAAACTCTTCTTACTCTTTTTGGCATCTATTGTTGCTATCGCTACTTTAGGCATTTGGTATGCAGCATCGTCGATCAACCCAGCTCAGTTAACGCAATTGCTGAGTTCCTCCGTGAAAGACGCTACCGGCCGTGATTTGAAGATTGCTGGACCTGTTAGCCTGAAATTATTTCCCTCACTAGGGATTGAGGCACAGAAAGTTTCATTGAGTAATGCATCGTGGGCTGGTAACACTGATATGTTGACGGTCAAGCATGTGGAGTTAGATATCGAATTACTCCCCTTGTTAAGAAAAGAGGTTGTATTCAATGCGATTAATCTGAATGGTGTAGAGGCACAATTACAGACCAATAAAGCCGGCGACGGTAACTGGGATTTCTCGCCACCAGTTTCATTGGGAGCTAAGGTGAGCAATGCGACTCAGTCACCATCGAATAGTTCTGTAGCTGCATCAAGTTCGACCTCAGACCAAGTTGACCCTGTCAGGATTAAAAATTTCAGCATTACAGATGCACATTTGAGTTATGAAGGTTTTGGCGCTGAACCTAAATCTATTCTGCTGTCTAAGTTATCGCTAGTGGGTAGTAGCAATAAAACAGAGATAGTGGGTCAAGCGCAGTACGCCAACTATCAATTACTGATTAAAGGCAGGACTAGTAATTTGCATAATGCTTTAGACAACTGGGATCTGAGCCCCGTCAAACTGCCCTTAGATTTTGATCTCACAGTGAATGGCAAAACCTTGGCCATCAATGGCGAAATAGATAAAAAGCCTAAGAGCTTGCCAAACTTTAATATCAATCTGAGCTCTAAAGCTTTTGAGTTTGCTCCCTTAGCTGGCTCAGCAGTCCTCGCTGGCGCTAGTGGTGCTAAAAGTTCTCCCTCTTCAAAACCACGTGGAAAGTTTTTCTTTAGTGATGAAGCCTTGCCATTCGATATGTTGCCCTATGCTAGTGGAAAGCTTGCTATCAATATTCAAGAGCTGAGTATTCCGGGTCATGTGCCGCTGACAGATTTAAAAGGAATCTTTGTTTTTAATGGTCCTAAAATCGATGTCAATGATCTCTCTTTCGGTCTTGGCAAAGGTGCTGCTCAAGTGCGCGCTAGCCTTGCTGAATTTCAAGGTCCTAATCCGCTCATTTCAATGAAAGGTATGGCAAAGGGATTTACTCTGGAGCAGCTGATGGATGCAGTTGATGCTAATACGAAGGTCAAGGGTGGAGATACAGAGCTTGCCTTTAATCTTCGCAGTACTGGAATTTCGATGCATCAATTAGCGAGTCGGGCAAATGGTGCAGCGCAAGTTTCAATTGGTAAAGGTAGCCTAGATTCTCGCTTTATCGATGGTGGTGGTGATCTCCTCATCACGATTATGAATGCCGTGAATCCAATGCGTAAGCAAACTGATCAAACCCTGTTAGAGTGCGCAGTTGTCTATCTACCAGTCGGTAATGGCCAGGTCGCCTTGAATGATTCTATTGGGGTGGTAACAGATCGTTTGGATATGGTGCTATCTGGCTCAGTAGATTTAAAAACAGAGGCTTTAAATATCAAGATTGATCCTAGAGAAAAATCTGGACTGACAACGGGTGTCAATTTAGCGGGCTTAGTGAAGCTTCAGGGAACCTTGCTCAATCCTCAGGCAGGCGTCAATAAAGAAGGCGTAGTGAATAGCGCTATATCGATTGGCTTAGGAATTCTGACGGGTGGGGCAACGATCTTGGCTGAGAATGCTAAATCTATCGCTACCAAGAATGCGGTCCAGCCTTGTAAGGCAGCGCTACATTCTTGGTCAGATATTTATCCAGGTGCTAACTAGTTAAAAAACTAAGCCGCTCACAAATAGGCTAAACAAAGAAATAAAGATACTGGCAAAGAATGCGGTCCAAAAGCTGGAGATCGTAAAGCCACTTACTACTGCTGATACCAGCATTAACACCAAGGCATTTACTACCAATAAGAAGAGGCCCAAGGTCAACACGGTCAATGGTAATGTTAGCAATATCAGCAGAGGCTTCACGATGGCATTAGCAAAGCCGAGAAGCAGGGCGGCGATTAATAGCGAGCCGCCATCAGCAAATCGCAGTCCGCTAAAGATATAACTAGCCACCCATAGAGACAAGGAAGTTAAACCCCATTGAATTAGAAATGGCATTAAGTTACCCATAATTTATCCCTTTATTATTAATAATGATTGGCCTAGTGTTTATACATAGTATCAGCCGATCTAATAATGTGGCGGAATATCATCTTTTAAGCTACCACTACCTGCACCACCACTGCTAGCTTGCTCTTTAATGGCCTTGAGTTCGCGATACAGAAACTCAATTTGCTGTTGTTGTTTATAGACAGTCTCATTGAGTTTCTCAATAAGGTCCTCAGTAAAACTGAGTTTAATTTCGAGGTTGGTAATTCTGTCATCAGTCATTGGCGGCGCCTTATTTAGTAACAAGCTCAAATCGACCATCTTCCATTTCAGCTTTGGGTCTAATCCAAAAATCGTGCGATTGGAGTGATTCATAGACATAAGCTGGCTCTAGAGTGGCTTCAATATTTGCTAGAAAAGCGACCTTATAAAATCCACCGGTCTTTACATGTCTCAACTTTGCTCCAGGTTTAAAAAGTCCATCATCAGGATCAGCCATTTTGGGTTTACTCATAAAACGCACTTTCTAGGTATGATTTGGTGATGGCAAATTCCATCCCCTACTCCATTCTAGATATATCTCCCATTCCACAGGGGTTTACTGCCGCCGATGCGCTGCGAAACTCCTTGGATGTGGCGCAGCATGCTGAGAGGTGGGGCTATACCCGCTATTGGGTAGCAGAGCATCACAATATGACTGGTAATGCTAGCTCTGCAACGGCTGTATTGCTTGGATACTTGGCAGCGGGTACGTCTCATATCAAAGTAGGCTCTGGTGGCGTGATGCTCCCCAATCATGCTCCTCTAGTGATTGCAGAACAATTTGGCACTCTAGAATCCCTATATCCTGGCCGTATTGAGTTGGGCTTAGGCCGAGCACCTGGAACCGATCAAATGACAGCGCGCGCATTGCGTCGTGATTTACTAGGCAGTGATGATCGCTTCCCCCAAGACGTGCGCGAACTACAGCATTACTTTGGACCTATTCAGGAGGGGCAGTCTGTAAAAGCGATTCCAGGAGCCGATACTAATGTGCCAATTTGGATCTTAGGCTCTAGTCTTTATGGTGCTCAATTAGCCGCTCATTTTGGTTTACCGTATGCCTTTGCATCTCATTTTGCGCCTGAGCAGCTGTTAGAGGCGATGTCGATTTATCGTGAACTCTTTAAACCATCTACGCAACAAGCGAAACCTTATTCTGCATTTGTCATGAATGTGGTAGCTGCCGATACCGATGAAGAGGCGGAGCATCTGTTTACAAGCTTGCAACAAAATGTAGTGCGCATGCGTCGCAATACTCGTGGTCAACTACCCCCGCCAATTGCTGATCTGGATGGGTTTTGTGAACCCCATGAAAAAGCAGCGGCAGCACACACTTTGCAATGTTCTTTGGTGGGTTCAATCGAGACGATTAAAAAAGGAATACGCACTTGGTTAGATCGCACCGGTGCAAATGAAATCTTATTTACTGGCCAGATCTTTGATCATCAAGCGCGTCTCAAATCATTTGAGATAGCAGCGAGGGCTGCTCAAAGTCTATAAAGCGTTCACTCCAAAATAGCGTTGTAGTCAGAGGTGATGTAAACACCTTCCTTTGTGGCTTTATTCGCTAGCCTGAGGACTTCATTGTCTTTGCTGATCAACATGCAGGGCTTTGCCGTATAAGCAATGTTTAAAAAGACTTGATCATCTGGATCACGACATTGCCATGGTGCGTTAATCAAGATTTCATCATCTATGGTTCTAGCTAAACTGCGCCACTCAGTAAGTATATTTTCTTGATGAATTTGTTCAAGACAGAAGAGGGGGCGACTAACAACATCAGCAAGCTCTTCAAAAGTTTTTGGGCTTGCTAAAGCATGAATCTGCCCATTAATAAGTGCCTGCTTGAGATGAATTGCTCTGAAGTCATTAAATACAAAGATATCTAATAAGACATTGGTATCAAAGACAACGGACTTCATTTAGTCTAGCTTTGATTGGAGCGCCAGATTTCTGGGGTGATGGTCACCTGGCCTTGATCGGACGAAATATAGGCTTCACCATCTTGAATATTGACGTGGATGACCATGCTGCGCTCAACCAGCTTATTGAGCTCTTTAGCCTGTTCTGCGGGAATGGAAATGACTTGTAGATTGCGAGCACGATTTAGTTTGTTGGCAATGCCATCCCACCAGATTTTGCTAGTATGTCCACCATAGCAATACACAACGACTTCGTCTGCCCTTCCACAAGCTTTGAGAATGCGCCGTTCATCGGGTTGACCAATTTCAATCCAGAGCTTAATAGCATCTGTCAGATCTTTAATCCATAAATCAGGTTCATCGGTATCGCTCAAGCCTTTAGTGAAGACGAGGTCTTCATGGGCCTGTAATGCAAAAGCGATGATTCTGACCATCATTCGCTCCTCAGTTTCAGAGGGGTGCTTTGCGATGGTTAGAGAATGACTGCCATAGTAGTGGCGGTCTGAATCTGCGACATGAAGGTCGACTTTATGAATAGTTGCGCGGAGAGCCATACGGCATTATCGCCTTTAAATGGTGGCACCTCAGATTGCCGTATCATTTTAGTAATTTATTCTTCCCCTGGGGCTCCTATGAACACTGCTATTACTTGGAAAATTCGCATTGCAGCGATTTTCTTGATAGGTACTTGTGCTGCCAGTTTTCATCATGCAGCATTAGCGGCAGATGTATGGCCGAGTAAGCCCATGAAGATCATCGTACCTTTTTCTCCGGGAAGTGTTCAGGATGCTTTGGCAAGATCATTTTCCAATGAATTAGGTTCAGCACTAGGTGAACCAGTCGTGGTTGAAAACAAAGCAGGTGCAGGTGGTACGGTTGGCACTGGCATTGTAGGAAAGTCTGCGCCCGATGGATATACCTTTTTAATGGCAGCCGCAAGTCATAACATTAATGGCAGCCTATTTAATAAAATCAGTTTTGATCCGATAAAAGATTTTACGGGCGCAGCATATATTGGTACTAGTAGTTACATCATGATGACCAATGCAGAGTTTCCAGCGAAGTCTGTTGCAGAGTTTATTGCCTTAGCAAAAGCAAACCCAGGGCAATATAACTATGCCAGCGCCGGCAATGGCAGTGCTTCACATTTGGCCATGGCTTACTTTAATAGTATGGCCGGAATTCAGCTGGTGCATATTCCAACCAAGGGTACGGGAGACGCTATTACCGAGTTGTTAGCAGGACGTGCTCAAGCAGTCATTGCTGCTAATGTAGCGGCATTGCCTTTTGCTAATGATTCACGGATTCGTTTCTTGGGCGTTTCCTCAGAAAAACCTTCACCATTTGTGCCTGGTGTTCCTCCAATTGGCGATACCTTGAAAGGCTATGTCTTTGATAGCTGGTTTGGGCTACTTGCTCCAGCTAGTACTCCGAATAAAATCATCACGAAGATGCAATCTGAAATGAGTAAGTTATTAAAGCAGCCAGAGATTATTGAACGTATGCGCCGCCAAGGTATTGAAATTGGCAACTTATCACCTAATGACTTCAATCAGCTATTGGTGAGGGATTATGTACGTATGGCTAATGTAGTAAAAGCTTCCGGCGCGAAAGCCGAATAAGAAAATGACTATGTACCGTAGAGCCCCATGATCCGTATCACCGAACTGCGTTTACCCATTGCTCATGCTCCAGATGATCTTGAGCTGGCGATTCTGAAGCGTCTGAATTTATCATCAAAAGATTTAATTTCTTTTGCAATCTTTAAGCGTAGCTATGATGCGCGTAAGAATGTTGCTCTAGCCTTCATTTATACAGTAGATCTTTCAGTCAAAAATGAAGCAACGGTGCTCAAAAAGTTTGCGAACGACACTCATGTCAGACTCTCGCCAGATACTAGTTATCACTTCGTAGCTAAGGCACCTGAGTCTATAAGCTCCGGCAAAGTATTACGACCTGTAGTGATTGGTTTTGGTCCTTGTGGCATCTTTGCTGCTTTGATTTTGGCGCAAATGGGATTTAAGCCTATCGTGCTTGAGCGCGGCAAGCAGGTGCGAGAGCGCACTCAAGATACTTGGGGTTTGTGGCGCAAAAATATTTTGAATCCTGAGTCTAATGTCCAGTTTGGTGAGGGTGGTGCTGGAACGTTTTCCGATGGCAAGCTCTATAGTCAAATTAAAGATCCGAAGTTCTATGGTCGTAAGGTGATTAAGGAGTTTGTCAAAGCGGGCGCGCCAGCAGAAATTCAATACGTGGCAAAACCCCATATTGGCACTTTCCGCCTAGTTGGCGTAGTTGAAAAAATGCGTCAAGAAATTATTGATCTGGGTGGTGAAATTCGTTTTTCTCAAAAAGTGATTGGGTTTGATATTGAGAGCGATCAAATTACTGGAGTCAAAATTGAAGGACAGCCTGATTTGCAGGCTAAGCACGTAGTGTTGGCTTTGGGTCATAGTGCACGTGATACTTTTAAGGCTCTGCATGATGCAGGCGTGTTCATGGAAGCCAAGCCCTTCTCGGTGGGATTTCGTATTGAGCATCCTCAATCCTTGATTGATAAGGCGCGTTTAGGGCCCCATGCAGGTAATGAATTAATTGGCGCTGCAGATTACAAGTTGGTACACCACGCCAAGAACGGACGAGCCGTTTATAGTTTTTGTATGTGCCCCGGTGGAACTGTAGTTGCTGCAACTTCAGAACCTAATCGCGTTGTTACTAATGGGATGAGTCAATATTCTCGTAACGAGCGCAATGCAAATGCTGGCATCGTTGTTGGCATTACTCCAGAAGACTATCCAGGCGGACCGCTTGCTGGACTTGAGTTTCAGCGTCAACTGGAGTCAAAAGCATTTGAACTTGGTGGTGGCACATATGAGGCTCCAGGGCAATTAGTGGGAGATTTTTTAGAGGGCAAGGCTTCAACTGAGTTTCGAAGCGTACTGCCATCCTATAAGCCAGGTGTTCATTTGACTGACTTAGCACAAGCCTTGCCTGCTTATGTGATTGAAGCTATTCGTGAGGCCTTGCCTGAATTTGAAAAGCAAATTAAAGGTTTTTCAATGAAGGATGCTGTTCTCACGGGCGTTGAGACTAGAACTTCATCACCTTTGCGCATTACTCGAGGATCAAACTTTCAGAGCTTGAATATTAAAGGACTCTACCCAGCTGGCGAGGGGGCTGGATATGCCGGTGGCATCTTATCTGCTGGAGTGGATGGGATTAAAGTAGCAGAAGCAGTAGCGCTGGACTATTTTTCTTGAGCCACTTTATTGCTTGATTAATTTGCCAATCAGCTTTTCAAAGTTGGCTTCATCGAAGTGGCGATTATCAAAGCGCGTGATTGAAGGATGCTGAGGCGGATCAATTCTACGTTGGGCATATTGATCCCAGTGAGCTAACTTCCATTCATCTCTAGCGTCACCACGCTTTTGCATCCGAACCTTTGCTTCATTCTCATCGAGATCAATCCACGCAATGGATATGCTGGTCTGGAGTGGAATTCCCAATGCTTCTGGATCCAGCATCCTGCCGCTGTGTATTTCTTTCGAAAAGGGACCCACCAAAATCACGTTTACTCCAAGTAATAAGTTTTCTCTGGCGATATCTAGTAAGCCTTGATATTCCCAGTCACGCAGATTCTCGAGATAGTAGGGGCTATCGCGATCATTGGGGTTCTGGGTGGTAAGTTGCATCACATGGGCGCTATAAGCTCCATAGACCGTATCTTTATCCAAGAAGAAAAAGTCCTCCCCTGTTTTCTCAATAATGAGGGGAAGTGCCTTTTTGGCTAAAGTGGACTTGCCAGTCCCTGCGTGCCCTGCAAAGAGGATCAGGCGGGGTGCGTTAGGGGTGAGTTTGCAGATCATTTGTTACTAGTCTCGCAGAAATGAGGGGTAAGAGTGGAAATATCTCCTATTTTTCTGAAGTGACGATAATGTCGCCATGGCTTTAATCGTACTGACTGATGCAAAACTGGCTTTTGGCCATGTTGACCTCCTCGCAAATACCGCTTTTTCACTCGAATCTGGCGAACGTGTTGGCCTCATTGGCCGCAATGGCACAGGTAAATCTTCTTTATTGAAGATTTTGGCTGGTATTGAAAAAATGGATGATGGCTTGTTGCAATATCAACAAGGTCTGCGAATTTCTTATGTACCTCAAGAACCGATCTTTGATGCTGAAGAAACCGTATTTGAAGCAGTTTCAAAGGGTGTAGCCGAGGCTAAGGCTCTGCGTGAAGAGTATGAAGCTCTGAGCGTGGGCGAGTGGGATGACGCCGCTCACCATCGTTTAGACGAGGTGCAATCTAAGCTTGAGGCTTTGAGTGGCTGGAACTGGGAGCAGCGTGTTCATGAAACCTTAGACCGCTTGCATTTAGATGCCGAAGTCAAGATCAGCACTCTTTCTGGTGGCACAAAGAAGCGGGTGGCTCTAGCGCGTGCTTTAGTAGAGGTGCCTGATGTGCTGTTATTGGATGAGCCCACCAACCACTTGGATTTAGATTCGATTGCCTGGCTAGAAGAGCTCCTGAAAGAATATCAAGGCTCTGTCATTTTGATTACCCATGATCGTGCTTTCTTGGATAACGTTTGTACTCAAATTGTTGAGCTTGATCGCGGTATTTTGAGGGGCTACCCTGGTAATTTCACGCAATACGAAGTTCTTAAGGATCAAGAGCTAAATGCAGAATCCCTAGCTAATGCTCGTGCAGATAAATTGCTAGCTCAAGAAGAAGTCTGGATTCGGAAAGGGGTCGAGGCGCGCCGCACACGCAGTGTGGCCCGCATTGCTCGCTTAGAAAAGTTACGCTCTAGTCGTGCGGAGCGCAGAGATGCGATCGGTCAAGTCAAGCTTGCAGTATCTGCTGGAGATCGCAGCGGCAAGATCGTTGCAGAACTAGAAAACGTGAGTAAATCTTACGGCAGACTGATTGTGAAAGATTTCACGGCAACCATCTTGCGTGGTGATAAGGTTGGATTACTTGGACCTAATGGCGCAGGCAAAACCACTTTGCTAAAACTCATTTTGGGTACGATTGCACCCGATTCTGGAACGGCAACGATGGGTACTCGTATTGAAGTGGCTTATTTTGACCAGATGCGGGAAGGTCTTGATCTCAATGCTTCTCTTGAGGATTACATTAGTCCGGGTAGCGAGTGGATTGAAATTAACGGCAATAAAAAACATGTCAAGAGTTATTTGAGCGATTTCTTATTCGCGCCTGAGAGAACCAATTCCCCTGTCAGCACCTTATCTGGTGGTGAGCGTAACCGTCTTTTACTCGCACGTTTGTTTGCTCGCCCAGCCAACGTCTTGGTCTTGGATGAACCAACCAATGACTTAGATATCGATACCCTTGATTTGCTGGAGCAATTGTTACAAGACTATAAGGGTACGGTTTTCTTGGTGAGTCATGATCGTTATTTCTTGGATAACGTAGTGACCAGCATTATTGCTAATGAGGGTGATGGCTTCTGGCGTGAGTATGAAGGTGGCTATGAAGACTGGAAAATTCAAAAGGCGCGCTCTGACAAAATTCGTGCTGCAAACTCTAATCAAAAGTCTACCCCGAAGGCAGAAGTCAAGTCTGAGCCTATAGTAGAAGTAAAGTCAGTGGCTAAGCCAGCAGCTAAGAGTGGGGTGCAAAAACTCAATGGCAAAGAGCGTCAAGAGCTAGAGACCTTGCCTTTGGAAATTGAGCAATTAGAAATAGAGCAAGCTGATATTGGCATTGCCATGAGCAATCCTGATTTATATAAGAATGAACCAGAGTTAGCCGCTAGTATGCAAGCGCGCTTAAGTGAAATTACTGAGCAGTTAGAGCAAAAGTTACAGCGTTGGGAGCAACTCTTAAGTCGCTCTGAGTCCTGAGGCCTTATGTGATCAATCGCCCCGTTTCAGGCGAGCCCGTAACTCAGCAATTTCATCAAGAAGATTCAAAGCCAGAGCAACGCCAGGAACATTGAGTTCTAAGTCATGACTCAGGTGCGCTGCGGTCTTAGCTCTTCTCAAAGAGTCACCACCAAAACGCCAATCCTCCGGGGAAGAGCCGGTAGGACTTAAAACTCCTTCTGTGACCCACGACATGATCATGTCCTCAGGTGTACGTGAAGCGTGTGAGAGCTCCACAATGCTCATATGTACTTCGTTTTCAACCACGCTACCTTCAATCCAAGTGATATTTGTAGTGTTTATTTGCGTCATCGCATCATCCCTTCAAATGGGTTCTGGGGTTGAAATCAAAAGCCTTTTCAAAAGCTTGATAAGCCTCTTTGTGGGCGTCACTATCTGCAGGTGGTAGTGCAATGGTTGGGACAACAAACAGATCACCCGGTTCAGCGCTTGGAATACCCTTACCTTTAAGGCGCATCTTGCGACCAGCCACAGTGCCTGCAGGAATCTTCAGTTCTAAGGTAGAGCCTGCAGGAGTGGGGATATTCACTGTTGTGCCCAAGGTGGCTTCCCATGGTGCTAAAGGAATATCAATGAATACATCTTTTCCATCCACGCGATAGATCGGGCTTTGGTGGAATTCAATTTCGAGATAGAGATCACCCGCTGGCCCTTCGCCAATTCCAGGTCCACCTTGGCCGGAGAGCCTGAGGTTTTGCCCAGCTTTAATTCCCTTCGGAATGCTGACATCGAGTTTGCGTTCTTGCGTAGTGACATGCCCACTCGCATCTTGGGTCGGCATGTGTAAGGCAATCGTCAGCTTGGCGCCGTTATAGGCGTCAGCAAGATCAATCAAAATTTTGGCGTGATGATCTTGACCTTTGAAATTCATGCCTTGGCGTGGATTGCCGCTGTTACTGCCTCGTCCACCTTGGCGATGCTTGCCTCTACCAAAAAGAGATTCAAAGAATTCACTTTGATCACCCTCGAAGCCGCCACCATAGCCAGGGTGACCGCCACCATAGTTGGTATCAGAATATTCAAAGCCTTCATTCCAATTTGGGGGAGGCGTGAAGTCTTGACCGTTTTTCCAGTTAGCACCAAAGCGATCATAGGCAGCACGCTTCTCGGTATCTTTTAAGACTGCGTAAGCTTCGCCAATTTCTTTGAACTGCTCTTCAGCACCCGCCTCTTTATTCACATCTGGGTGATATTTGCGAGCTAACTTTCGATAAGCTGCTTTGATTTCTGCCTCGGTGGCCGTCCGTGCAACACCGAGGGTTTCGTAGTAATCTCTAAATTTCATAAGCCAGTATTAATCCTAAATACGTAGTGAATTAATTCTACAGGCGTATTAGCTCATGACACCAATTTGCCAGGGCACAAACTCATAATCCCCCAAGCCTAAAAGCTCGCTCTTGGAGGGTTCGCCTGAGGCAGTTCTGAGGAACAATTCAAAAATGCGTTGACCCATCTCCTGAACCGAGACCGTACCATCCAATATTTCCCCGCAATTAATGTCCATGTCTTCGGTAAGTCGCTGATACATTGGGGTATTCGTAGCCAGTTTGATACAAGGAGCGGGCTTAGAACCGAACATCGATCCACGACCAGTCGTGAAAGCGATGAGATTAGCGCCGCCGGCAATTTGCCCGGTAGCAGAAACTGGATCAAATCCAGGGGTATCCATAAAGACAAACCCCTTAGTCGTAACTGGTTCTGCGTATCGGTAGACTTCCATGAGTGGGCCAGTGCCACCCTTCATAGAGGAACCTAGAGACTTCTCAAAAATATTGGCGAGACCACCAATTTGATTGCCTGGGCTCACTTGACCATTAATTTGCACATCGCGACCTACTGAGTACTCATCTTTCCACCAACGAATCCGTTTGATGAGTTTTTCGCCAACCGATTGATTTGCTGCGCGGCGGGTGAGGGTATGTTCAACACCATAGATCTCTGGCGTCTCAGACAAAATTCCAGTACCGCCATGACGAGACAAAATATCAATCGCTGCTCCTAATGCTGGATTGGCAGTAATCGAAGAAAAGCCATCGGAACCACCACATTGCAAACCAACAGTCAGGTGACTAGCGGAAACAGTTTCTCTTTTGGCTTTATTGGCTTCTGGTAATAGAGCCTTCACTGCCTCAATACCCGCTTCAATTGTTTTACGAGTGCCACCAGACTCTTGCATGATGAAGGTATGTAAGTTTGTTCCTGCCTTGAGGTCTTCCTGTTCCATCAAGCCTTTGAGTTGATTGCGCTCACAACCTAAACCGACGATGAGTGCAGCAGCGAGGTTAGGGTGGCGTGCATAACCAGCCATCGTGCGGCGTAGCAATTGCATGGGTTCACCACTCATTTCCATACCGCAACCGATGTCATGGCTAAATGCCACCACACCATCTACATTCGGAAACTCTTTTAATCTTTCGGGTGTAAACCAATCCGCAATTTTGTTCACAACCGTTGCAGAGCAGTTTACGGTTGACAGGATGCCTATGAAATTGCGGGTGCCTACTTGACCATTCGGTCTGACGTAGCCTTGGAAAGTGGCACGCTCTGACTCAGGCAACATTTGTGTAGGCTTGAATTCGCTTGCATAGGCATAGTCACGATCAAATTCCCGAAACTCTGTATTGTGGCTATGAACCATGGTGCCAGGTTCAATATCGACGTTAGCAAAACCTACAGTGACGTTGTATTTCAGAATGGGCTCGCCCTTGAGAATCTTTTTAGCAGCTATCTTGTAACCTGCAGGCACTTGGCTACGACTTGTAAAGCCCTCGCTCGGCACTTCAGCACCAATGCCGATGTCAATTCGTGCCACGACTATATTGTCGCTTGGGTGTAAGCGAATGATCGGGCCGATCAGGCGTTTTTCAGAAATTTCAATCATGGATTTCTTTCAATAAGATAGTTGGATTATTCAGCAGTCGCGCCAGATTTCTTCACAATCGGACCCCACTTAGCAACCTCAGACTTAATGTATTCGCTTAATTGATTGGGTGTGCTGGTGATGATTTCAAATCCTTTGCCATTGATTTGACCTTTGATTTCTGGATTATTCAGAACGCTAATGAGTTGAGAATTGAGTTTGTCAACTACTGATTTTGGCGTATTCGCTGGCGCTACGATTGCATACACGAGCTCTACTTCAAATTTTGGTAAGTATTCTGAAATCGCTGGAATTTCAGGAGCACCAGGGGAGCGTTTCAGGCTCGTAATGCCTAGAGGAATTAATTTTCCAGAGCGAACATAGGGGAGTGCGGCTGGAGTACCTACCAGCGCAGTCTCAATTTGACCACCAAGCACATCTGTTAATGCCGGTGCAGCACCTTTGTAAGGCACGTGCAGAATATCAGTGCCTGCCTGAGTATTGAAGAGCTCGCCACCAAGGTGAAGTGGTGTGCCAGCTCCCGATGAACCAAAGCTCACCTTATTTGGGTTGGCTTTAGCGTAAGTAATCAATTCAGGAATAGTCTTGAAAGGTGCGGAAGGGTTTGCTACAAATAGTAAAGATGAAGAAGCGACTAGGCTTACTGGTGCAAAGTCTTTAATCAGGTTGTAATTTAACTTTTTGTATAAAGTTTCGTTAATCGCTTGTGTACCTACCATCATGAGAAAGAGGGTGTATCCATCTGGTTTGGCGTTAGCAACATATTCGGCTGCTAGGTTAGCGCCAGCACCTGGTTTGTTTTCAATAATGATGGGCTGACCAAGATTGTCACCCAGCTTAGGAGCAAAACCTCTCGCCAAAACATCTGAAGGACCGCCAGCAGCAAATGGAATGATCAATTTGATGGGTTGAGTAGGGTAGCTCTGTGCCTGTGAGCTTGTGGCAAAGCTCATAGTGACCAACGACAATGCTAAAAAGATTTTTCTCATGTAATGTTCTCCGTGTTCTTAATGTGTATTCTTATTCAATCTTGATTTAAATGCATTGTAAAAAATGAAAATTACTCAGGCGACAATCTTTCCGCTGTCAATACCGCTGATTGAGCCCATCAAAATGGCCAAAGAGCTGATTGTGGATGCCAAAACCGTATTACTTTGTTTAACGGATGATGAGGGGCGCCAAGGCTGGGGTGAGGCTTCTGTTGCACCACTCATGACTGGGGAGACTCTCGATAGTCTATTGGCTAGCGTCAAGTATCTGGTAGAAAGCGCCCGCGCTATCGACTGGAGTGACCCAGCGCTGTTCTCCACATCTTGTGATGCGATCCTGTATGGCAATCCATCTGCCAAGTCTTGTCTAGAGATGGCATTACTTGATCTATATACACAGAAGAAATCTATTTCTTTATGGAAATATTTGCACACATTAAATAGTGATGCTCTTACATCGGCGCCGGCCGATCTTCCATTGCTTCGGATGCTAGGCGGTTCGCTAGAAAAAGAGATGGCTGATGCCAAATCATTTCGCGAAGCTGGATTTAAGCATTGGAAAATTAAGATAGGCTCGTTATCACTTGAAGAAGACTTACATCGCGTAAAGCTACTCTCTGAGCTACTCGAAGGTGATGTTATCTCGGTAGATGCTAACGGTGCTATGTCCTTGGATAATGCAATTCGTTTTTGTGAATCCACGCAAGCAAGCAAATTATCTTTTGCAGAACAGCTCATCCATGCAGATTCTCCCTTGGCAGATTTTGTATTGCTCAAGCAGCGCTCGCCAATTCCAATTGGCCTAGATGAGTCTATCCATGGCTCTAATGAAATTGAGGAATTCAGGAAGGCGAATGCGCTCGATGGCGCAAGCCTAAAGTTAATTAAGACGGGCGGAGTATTAGAGGCATGGAAATGCGCGCAACTCTTGCGAGGCAACAATCTCAAGCTCAATCTTGCCTGCAAAGTAGCCGAAACATCCTTATCAGGTGCTGCAACAGCAGCTGTTGGTTTTGCGATCGGTGAAGCGCCTTGGGGATTTAGCATGTCAAATCAATATCTACGTTTTGATATTTGCGATCAACCATTAATAGCAAAGCATGGTCATCTTGATGTTCATCAGCTCAGTAGTACCGGAGTTGGAATTACTCCCAACCTGGATCGCGTTAAAGATGCTATAGCTCAAGCCTATTCCATCATTCAATATTAAGAACATCAAAAGCAGCTTTTAATCTCTTGGAGTAGGAGTCTGAAACGGTTTTAATTTCTTCTGGGGTCCACTTCCTAAAGCCTTCGCCTGCTTTCATGCCCGTTTTTCCATCAGCCATGAGTTGAACGACTTTAGGTGGCAGGGTGGTGATATTAGAAAGTGATGGGTAAATCTCTTTAGCGGCATTAGCCATGCCATCCCATCCTGAAATTTCTTTTTGGGTCATGGGTCCAACGGCAGCATAGCGGAAACCAAAGCTATATCTCACTGCATCATCAATATCTTCCGGTGTCGCGATACCCTCTTGAACTAGCGAGAGGGCCTCCCTCATTAATGCATGTTGAATACGATTGGCTAAAAATCCGGGGATATCTTTTTTGACCAAGACAGGCTTCTTGCCTATGGCCTTATAAAGCTCGCAAGCTTGCTCCGCAAATTGGATGGCAGTCTTTTGTCCCATGACGATTTCAACCAAGGGTACGACTTCTGCTGGCATGAAGTAGTGAGCACCCATCATGCGCTTGGCAGTCTTGAGTCCCTCTGCAATTTTGCTGATGGGGAAGCCAGAGCTATTGCTACCAATCGGAATATTTTCTGGCACCACTTGATCAAGATATTGGAATATCTGTTGCTTGAGTTCTAAGTTCTCAGCCACGGTCTCAATCACCCAAGAAAAGTTGCCCCAATCTTGCCATTCCTCTAAGACTCCAACGAATTGCTGCTTCTTCATGTCAGCTTCATCTTTGGTGGCATTGTCTCCATCCACGCCAATTTTTTTTGCCAGAGCGATGGCTTTATCCAAGCAAGCATCAGCCTTGTCTTTTGATCTACCTAAAATAACCACTGGGATATTTTTGGCAATAAAGCCGGCTGCAATGCCAGCACCCATTATTCCGGTTCCGATAACAGCTACAGATTTCATAGTTTTAAACCTATACGGTTAAGTAATAAATGATTGCTGATCACTTCAGATCAATAAGTGCTTAAGGTTATCATTAATTATGGTTTAATAGTTCAATAATAAAACTTACTTGTCCGTATAACTTATCTAAGGAGCCTCCTTCATGACGATGCATAACCCCTTCCAGCCGGTTGAGAAGATCAAAACAGAAGTTTTTTCTACGATGCCTGAGAAATTCAGAAAGAAATCACGCACAGGTTGGTCCGATCCAAATCGTCAAGGCGCCGAAGTAGAGTGCTTTTTAGAGGGGCCCTCCTTTGATCGTGAAGGCAATTTATGGTTTGTCGATATTCCTTTCGGCCGCGTTTTCCGCATTGATACCAAGGGTGAATGGGAGCTTATTACCCAGTACGACGGATGGCCAAATGGCTTGAAGTTTCATAAAGACGGACGCGCATTTATTTGCGACTACAAAGCAGGCTTGCTTGCACTTGATCCAAAGACTGGGAAAATCGAAACAATCTTGGGTTCGATGTACAGCGAAAACTTCAAAGGTTTAAATGATTTGCATTTTGCCTCCAATGGCGATTTATATTTCACTGATCAAGGGCAGACAGGTATTGCTGATCCAACAGGGCGCGTATTTAGATTGCGCGCCAATGGTCAATTAGATCGCTTAGCACTCAACGTACCAAGTCCTAACGGCATCACTTTGAATACACAAGAAAAGCATGTATTTGTAGCGGCTACTAGATCCCAGCAAATCTGGAGACTACCTTTGATGGCTGACGGCTCTGTGTCTAAAACAGGCGTGGCAGTTCAACTGACTGGCGGCGTAGCAGGTCCTGACGGGATTGAGATGGATTCAGAAAATGGCTTGTTGGTATGTCATCTTGGGATTGGTATCTGGAGATTTGATAACAATATGTTGCCAACTCACTTGATCTATTCTGAGAACCCACATCACCATCATTTGGCCAATATGTGTTTTGGTGGTGCGGATGGTAAAGATCTCTACATCACCGAGTCTTTATCTGGCGACATTCTGAAAGCACGCGTACCAGTTGCTGGTAAAAAAATGTTTGGGCTTTCTTAATTGGCTGAGCGATTACCGTTATATAAGTCTCTAGCAAATACGCTAGAGCAGCGTATTTATAACGGTGATTGGTCTGTGGGATCTGTCTTGCCTGCCGAGGCGGACCTCTGTCGCGATTTTCAATCCAGTCGGCACACCTTGCGGCATGCCCTGCAAATTCTGGAAACGAATGGCTTGATTTATCGTCATCAGGGCGCCCCTACTAAAGTGGTATCACGGCAGCGCTTACGGCGCTTTACACAAAGCTTTAATTCTCCAATCGATATCTTGAGTTATTCACGAGATACTTATCGTGAGAATCTAGTTGAAGAATATATCGAGCTCAATGAGCGCCTCAGTCAAATTGTTGGGGCGCCGCTGGGATCATCTTGGTACCACATTGGCGGGATTCGTAAACGTCAACAAGCCGAAGAAGTTATTGCTTGGACTGATATTTATATCTTGCCTCGGTTTGCCTCGCTGACAAAAGATCCCGAACATACTCAGGTGATGGTTTATGAGCAGATCGAGAAAAAGTATGGTGCTCGAATTGAGCGGGCTGAAGTCGATGTGTACGCCGCTTTGGCGCCACCTGAGGTTGCAGTAAAGCTCAACATCAAGCCTGACACCTCATGCTTGGTCATTATTCGTCGCTACTTCGACGATCAAGATAAGTTGTTTGAGGTAACAGTAACGCATCACCCAGAAAATAAGTATGTCTACAGCATGGAATTTAAAGCGAGCTCAGAGGTTTAGGTCACGATGAAATATTTAGCTATCGCTGACGCTGAAGCATTCATTTCAAAAGCACTGCAGTCGCAAAAAGTTCCTGCGGCTGATGCCGATACGATTGCAAATCTCATGGTGCAGTCTGATCTGGTTGGGGCTGATGGTCATGGCATTTTTCGTTTACCCGCTTATCTCAAAAGAATTCAGGCTGGGGGCGTGAATCTCAAGCCGAACATTTATATAGAGCGTGAGCAGGGTGCTACAGCGCTGATTAATGGTGATAACGCTTTAGGTCATTTAGTGATGGACAAAGCCGTTCAACTTGCCATTGAAAAGGTAAAGCAACATAGTGTCTGCTGGATTGGTAGTCATTACGGCAATCATTCAGGCGCCGCCTCAGTCTATGTTCGCAAGATAGCAGAGCAAGGCTATATTGGAATTTATATGGCAGTTGGTAATGCAAACCATATGGCGCCCTGGGGAGGAATTGACTTATTACTCTCTACTAACCCTATCGCTATTGCAGTGCCAGCGGGTGATGGCCCTATGGTACTGCTGGATATTGCGACGACTGTAGCGGCTTATGGCAAGGTGAAAGTCGCGGCACAAAAAGGCGAGACTATTCCGGATGATTGGATGATTGACCGTCAAGGTAAGCCCATTACAGATCCTAAAAAATCGGCTGAGGGTTCACTATTGCCCATTGGTGGCTATAAGGGCTATGGCTTAGCAGTGATGATTGGCTTGCTTGCGGGCGCCCTGAATAATGCGGCAGTTGGTAAAGGTACGATTGATTTCAATGCACATCACGACTTAGTAACCAACACTGGGCAAACGATTATTGCAGTTGATCCAAGCGCTTTTGGAGATCAGGAAGCTTTTATTGGTAGAGTGATTGCATTGGTAGAGGACTTAAAAAATTCTGCCACACTACCTGGTGTTAAAGCAGTTCGTGTTCCAGGTGAAGGCTCAGCCAAGACTATGGCCGAGAGAAATCGAATGGGTATTCCGGTTTCCCCGGAGCTGCTCGATGCATTAAACACTTGCGCTCAGGAGTGCGGTATTACAGCTTTAGATTTATAACATGACTGGAGGGGACAATATGTTCAAAAAATTTATTAAAAACATAGCAATCAGTGCAGCAGTGATACCAGCAGTTGTTCCAGTCCTGATGGGTTCAGCATTTGCTGCTTACCCAGATAAACCGATCAAGATGATGATCGGCTATGCTCCCGGAAGCTCTACTGACATTGTTGGTAGGATGATTGCCAATGATCTTAGTCTTGCTTTAAAGCAGCCCATCATTGTAGAAAATCGTGGCGGGGCTGCTGGTAGCTTAGCTGCAGACGCAGTTGCAAAAAGTAGCTCAGATGGCTACACCATTTTATTTGCGCAAAATGGTTTAGCAATTAATGTGGCAGCCAATCCAAAGCTACCATTTAATGGACAAAAAGATTTACTTCCAGTGGTCGGTGTTGCAGCGACTCCTCATATCTTGATCGTCAATAATAATTCTCCAGCTAAGACAGTGGCCGATTTAATTGGGATGCTCAAAGCCGATCCCAGTAAGTTAAGTTTTGGTTCTTCTGGAATTGGTAATTCAGATCATATGGCAGGCGAATTATTTTTAGCTACTACTGGATTGCAAGCGATTCATATTCCGTACAAAGGTGGGTCACCTGCTGCAACTGATTTAGTTGGCGGTCAAATTGATTTTTACTTTGCTGGCATGCCAGTTGGTTTACCTCTATATAAGGGCGATAAGGTCAAGGCCTTGGCAGTGACTAGTAAGAATCGCTTTAGTGGCGCTCCAGAATTGGTTACTATTCAAGAGGCGGGTGTGAAGGGTTATGAAATGGCTTTGTGGCAGGGTATGTTTGTGCCAGCTGGCACGTCACCAGCCATTATTAAAGAGCTGAATAATTCTGTTTTGAAGATTTTAGAAACACCTGAAATGAAAGATCGCTTTCAAAAGGCCGGTGTACAAATTGCGCCAATGAATACACAGCAATTTTCAGACCTTTATTTCTCCGATATTGCTCGGTGGAAAGTCGTTATAGAGAAAGCCAAGATCAAGCTAGATTAGCTCTTCATTTCTCTAAACATCCTTAAGCGCTGAGGTCGAATACTAAGACTTCAGCGCTTTTTCCATGAGAGATAGCCAATTGATTTTCATCCTGAATCATGAGGGCGTCTCCACCATTCAACACTTGACCGTTCACCTGCAGTGAGCCACGAATCAGGTGAACGTAGGCTTTGCGACGCCGGTCCAATGTAAGCGAAGTGGATTGATCGTCATTAAATAGGCCCGCGTACATCTTCGCATCCGCAGAAATCGATACCGACCCATCTTGACCATCTGGCGATGCAACCAAGCGGAGGGTACCTTCTTTGCTTGCCGGCGGAATGGTCTTCTGCTCATAGCCAGGTGCAATTTCTAAAATATTAGGCTCAATCCAGATTTGTAGGAAATGAGTCGTTTGATCTTTTGCGTGATTAAATTCGCTATGGGTGACACCGCTACCTGCGCTCATGCGTTGGATATCTCCCGGGGGAATACCTTTGACGTTTCCCATACTGTCTTGATGTGCCAATTCACCGGATAGTACATAGCTGATGATTTCCATATTGCGATGACCGTGCTTACCAAAGCCCATTCCTGGCGCAACGCGGTCTTCATTAATGACTCTGAGATTCCCCCAACCCATAAACTTCGGGTCCTGGTATCCCGCAAAGGAAAATGAGTGGAAGCTTTTGAGCCAGCCATGATCTGCATAGCCCCTATCTTCAGATTTTCTGAGAAATAACATGTTGACCGCCGTTTATTTTGATGAAATTGCGATAAGGACATTATCATTAGCTTTTAGAATATTTGCTGATCGGTAGCGTATGGCAAGCTTTAAAGACAATACTAAGGAAACCTTTTTAGGTCTCATTGAGAGCGCTCAGGAATGGTGGGCAGACTTTACTCAATTCTTGCAAGAGACTTGGCCGCTTTTGATATTGCTCCTAGCTATTCTCATGGGTATCTGGTGGTACGCAGATCCACCTCCACCTCGCCATGTATTAATGGCAACCGGATCTCCCGGTAGTTCTAATGAGCTTTTAGGCAAACGTTACGCTGAATTTTTTTCTAAAAAAGGAATTACTCTAGAGCTAGTGGCTACCAATGGCGCACAGGAAAATATTGATCGCTTAGCAGACCGTAAAGATGATCTCCAAGCTGCTTTTGTTCAGGCAGGCGTTGTCCATACATCGGGGGTGACTGGTGTCGAGTCCTTAGGCGTCATTGCTTATGACCCTGTTTGGTTTTTCTATCGGGGCTCAGAACTGAAGGAGAAAGATTTTCAAGGTTTTGATAGCAAGTTTCAGTATTTCTTAAGCAAAAAAATCTCCATTGGCATAGAGGGTAGCGGTACTTACGCACAGGCCACGAAAATTCTCAAGCTTTCAGGCTATGAGCCAGGACCCAGTTTTCTTAAACTTCCACCAGATCAGGCTATTCAGGCAATTCAAAAAGGAGAGATTGATGGAGTTTTTATTGTAGATACCTATTACTCTCCAAATGTACAAGCCTTATTGAATGATCCTAATTTACAAATTGGTACGTTTAGAAGGGCGGAGGCCTATGTCAAACTGATTCCATATCTGCGCATACTGAATGTACCCGAAGGTGCATTTGATTTAAAACGTAATTTCCCCAGTAGTGATATGAAGCTTCTTGCCACTACTACCAATCTGCTGATTGATGACCGCATGCATCCGGCAATACAATTTTTATTTCTAGAAGCCGCAAAAGAGATTAATGGCAAGGCATCTTTTTTTGCTGCTAGAGGTGAGTTCCCCTCATTTAAAAATACGATGCTTCCAGAAAGCTCAGTTGCGATTCATTACGAAAAGAATAGCTATCCATTTTTAGTGGCCTACTTACCATTCTGGCTTGCAGAATTAGTCAATCGACTGGTTTTTATTTTGCTGCCATTCCTGGTGATTTCTTATCCCTTGTTGCAAGCACTGCCTGGTTATAGAACAAGGCGGATGCAAAACAAAATTAATCGCTTGTATTCGGACTTAAAGGGTTTTGAGCAAGAGTTGCTGACCAATTTTGATTTAAGTCTTCGGGATGAGTACCTGAAAAGATTGGACGTCCTCGAATATCAAGCGCTCACCATTCTGGTTTCTAGGCGTCTAGCAAGCGATTGCTATGCTTTGCGCACTAGCATTGACTATGTGCGTAACTGTCTCAATCGAGGGGTTCAACCTTATCAGATTAACGAGACATCAGTCGCACTTGCAACACAAGTAATTAATAAGATGGAGCCACCTGTATAACTTATTCACTTTCCCCGGATCTGCTGGGGAATTTAAAGGAAGCGTAACGCACAATCGCATTTGCGATGGCCAAGATGAGAATAGTTAACCCCATGAGAAGGATTGCCATATCGGCTTCATGCTTAGTATTGACTAAATCAATAATGAGGCGAGTGACCGCAGTAATAGCGACATAGATCAAGAAGCGCACGGGCATGTGATTGGTCTTGAAATAAATACCCACCATCGCGCCGATTTCTAAGTAGATAAATAGAAGTAGCAAGTCTTCAATCGATGCAACCCCTTTACCTACCATTCCCATGAAGGCGACTGCTGCAGACCAAACAGTAGCAGCACCAATACCAAACAAGGCAATGCGATGAAAGAGCGAGACAAATAGATTGCCAATAGGCACTGTCCATTTTTCTACGATAGCCTCAATCTTGTTCGCGTCTTTTGGGGAAGTCGGGGTCATATTTATAAGGCCTCTATCGTTTTATCAATGAGTTTCTGTATGTTTCTCAAATAGGCAAAATTAACCAAGGGTGTCAGCCCAGATATTGTGAGCCCAGCCCCACGCATAAACACCTTCTAAGGTGGTTGGGCCAGGTGAGACTCCTCCAGAACCAGGGACTGGCTTAAAGGTCTTTTCAGCGGTGATGTATTGATGAACGCTCGCTACGTGTACCACTTCTTTGGCATTGACAAAGCTGTAGCAAGTATTGGTCAACACAGGGGCGGGATTTATTTCCCAGCCGCTGAGTTCGGCCACAATAGCTGCGGCTGCAACTTTAGCGTGCTGGTTAGCCATGTGTCCAGATTTAGGCATAGCAAAGGCTACTTGAATTGAATCGCCTAATACGTGGATATCTTTTTGAGCAGTCGATTCAAAATTGATGAAGTTCACATTCACCCAGCGTCCATTCGAATTCGCAAGACCAGTTTTGACAGCAATGTCACCAGCACTCATGGCTGGCAATAAGTTCAAAACATCCGCTTTGAGGTCGTCTTGTATTTCAAACTTAATCGTTTTGGTTTTAGCATCTACAGCAGTCACATTATGTTTTGGCAGATACTCGATCATGCCAGCGTATTGTTCAGCCCATACCTTCTTAAATAAGGCGCCCTTAGAAGTGACATCTTGATTGGCGTCGAGGATGAGCACCTTTGACTTTGGCTTGTTCTGTTTGAAGTAGCTCGCTACTTGGCAGGCGCGTTCATAAGGACCGGGAGGGCAACGATAAGGAGCTTCTGGAATACTCAGGGCATAAGTCCCACCATCGCGCATGGAGGCGAGTTGTTTATGGAGTGCAACAGTCTCAGCTCCAGCCTTCCATGCTTGGAGGGTGACGCCCGCTTTGTTGGCTTGCGCAAGCCCTTCAATGCTATTCATCATTAAGGAAACACCGGGCGAAACAATGACTTTGTCATAAGGAAGTGTTTTTCCGGATGCAAGCTTTACGGTCTTCTTATCTGGATCGATACTCGCCACGCTGTCCTGAATAATCTTGATGCCATGACGTTTGCTCAAATTGTCATATGGACTAGTAAGCTCTGCTAGCTTACGTGAGCCGCCAATCACTAAATTCGAGAGTGGGCAAGAAACAAACGAAGCATTGGGCTCAATTAAGGTTACCTTAGCGGTGTTGTTTGAAAAGAGGCGCAGATACTTAGCGGCGGTAGCACCACCATAGCCGCCACCAATAACAAGGATTTCTGCTTTTTGTAAGTTTGCGCGTGCTTGACCAGAGAAGCCAGCAAGTAATCCCAGTGTTGCTGCACTGTGGCCAATAAAGTGACGACGATCCATGATGTGCTCCTATTATTTCTTGCCAAGTTGATTGGCGATGATTTCGAGTTGCTCGTCAGAGTAGCCTTTAGCTAACTGCGGCATGATGGTGCCTTCGCGCGCTCCAGATTTAAATGCCTTGAGTTGGGTCAGCATTTGCTCGCTGCTCAATTGGTTGATGAGTGGCATGCCGCCATCAACCACACCTTTACCATCGGTTCCATGGCAGTTAGCGCAAGTCGCAGCTAATCCACGGTGATATAACTTGGTAGCATCGGCACTTTGTGCATGGCTGATACCAGTCAATGCATAAAAGTGAACAAGGGCGCCCATCAATAGGGCAGACTTTATTTGTTTAGCTTGCATAGGAAGCAATCTCCGTTCTGATGAATATGCGCCAAAAGTAAGCGGTCGCATAAAAGTTTCTAGCCCTATCTTAAACAAGAAATCCCTGATTAGGGGTATATGAATCATAGGGATTTTTCATAAGCTCATTCAATAGAGTGTATATGTCAGCTTTTCATTGGCAAGGGGCTTAAGCCTATAAACTATAGGTATGCGTGGTTCCTTTCCCCTTCGATATGCACTCCTTACCCTCGTTTTAGTGGTAATTACCTATCTTTATGGCTTGGACAGTCGCTTTGCCCCTAAAAATGGGGACGAGTATCCCTATATGCATATTGTTCGGATGACAGCTGATACTGGTCATTGGTTGCCACTCCAATCTCAAATGGACGGGATTAAAAATACCAAGCCCCCATTGATTTTTTGGCAAGGCATTGTGAGTACCAGTTGGGCAAGTCAATGGAGTCTCGAAAACTTACGTTTGCCTAGCGTTCTCTATACAGGGCTCACTGCTTTTTTTCTCTTTTTAGCAGTACGTCGATTTACCGGTAATACCCAAACTGGATTCTTGGCAGCCTTCGTTTGGTTATCTTTTTTTGCAACTTATCGTTATGGGCGCCCATTTCTCACGGACTCTCCAGAAGTGCTGTGGCTAAGCTTGCCATTCTTGGCGCTTTTATATTGGGGGAAGAGCGCCTTTGAGTCCAAACTCTTATTCCCACTATTGGCAGGCCTGAGTTTTGGTTTAGCACTCTTTGCAAAATCATTTGCGTATATTGTTCCTGCTTCCTTAGCGCTCGGCTTGTATTACTGGCACTGGCGAAAATGGAATATTTCTCAAACACTCATCCGAGATCTCTATAAATTAATCCTCATTGGCCTGTTGGCCTTGGGCGTTTTCGGTTTATGGTTTGCTCTTGATCCTGAGCCAGATGCAGTTTGGAAGGAATTTGTGTTGGGTGAGAATGCCGGTAAGTTTGCCGCACGTAGCTCTAACTACTTGCTAGATTTAGTTCGCGGTGGCGATAGCATCTGGATGTTGCTCATTACGACGATCGCTAATGCTGGCTTATTTACATTTGTACTTCTATCTACATTAATTCAATGTTGGCGTGAACGTCGTCTTTTGTCGACAGAAGAAATTTTATTGTTCTTACTAATTGCTACATTCTTGCTGGTGTTCAGCTTACCAAGTCAACGCTCTGGTCGTTATCTCTTGCCCGTGATGCCTGCTTTTGCAGTACTGATTGCTTTGCGCTGGGAGCATTTGCCTTTATGGGGCTTTCGCATTAGCTTGGTATTGCAGGGTATGGTGCTAGCGATTTTGTTCTGGCTTGGGTTGCATTTACAAGGCTCTCATTTTGATGGTAGTTCAGAGTCGTGGATGTATCACCCGCTGCACTGGCTATTGATGGGCACCTCTTTCATCATTGTTTTACTGGGTCTGATCAAGAGAGGTCACTGTAAGACTTTGGCACTCATCGGATGCTTTTTAATTTACTGTGCACTTACGAGTAGTCTTAGTCCATTAGAGGGGCATTTGGGTCGCTTTTCTGCAGCGACGATTGCGCAAGTCAATGGTAAAGATGTTTGGATTCCCTGTGACTATCGGGCAAAAGATGAAGAATATCGCTTGCTATTACCAGGTGCTCAATTGCATGGCTATCTTGCTAAAGAGGCTGGTGATGTAGAGGGTCTTATCAAAACCTATCCCTTAGTTGCGGTGCAGTCTCCATTAGGCGTTGCGCCTAGCATTTGTAGCTCATGTCAGATCATTGGCCAAAGAATGGAAATGAGGGCGCGTCACTCTGATGAAGAGATTAAAGCCATGTTACTTGGTAAGGTTGGTGAACATCTTTTTGTTAATGAGTACTTAATAGCAACACCGGTTTCTAATACTGAGTTGTTGAATGTAAAGGATGTTTGTAGATGAGTCGTGTGATTGCCCTCTGTTTTTTGTTACTAGCTGCTGTCATTGGATTTCTCCATATTGATAGTCGCCCTGCTTGGGCGCCATTTTCAGGAAATGAAGTGATTGCACAAGAAGCAGATGAAACAAATCAAGCGCAGCCAGAAAGCAAAGTAACTGCTAAGACAAAAGTACCTTCACAACCTTCTATTGCTAGCCCACGTACTGATTGGCTGCCCGATACCGGTGCACCGTCTGTGCATGCTGCCTCACTAATTGCATTAAAAGATGGTGCTGTTAGAGCGTTTTGGTTTGCAGGTAGCCGCGAAGGCGCGCCTGATGTGGTGATTAATACGGCTGTATTTGATCCCAAAACAAACGCTTGGGCTGCACCTACAGTGGTGATCGATCGAGTGGGTGCTGAAAAAGGCTTATCACGCTATATCGCAAAATTAGGCAATCCCGTTCCTGCGCGCTTGCCAGATGGCCGCTTGCAATTATTTTTTGTGACGGTCTCGATTGGTGGCTGGGCTGGAAGTTCAATCTCTACCATGTTGTCGGATGATGATGGTTTGACTTGGGGTCGTCCTCAACGCTTAATTACTTCGCCATTTATTAATCTAAGTACCTTAGTGAAGTCGCCTGCAGTGCAAATGACCGATGGACGCTTGGGACTTCCGGTTTATCATGAATGGATCGGGCGCTTTGGTGAGTTTTTGAGGCTAGATACAACTCAAGTCATTGATAAGCGGCGTATGAGTTCGGGCCGTAGTGCAATTCAGCCGGCTGTGTTTGCGAATGAAGCTCAAGATGCTACTGCATATTTCAGACAAACTAGAAGCGCTGGGCAAGCAAAGCGCATTCCGGTGAGTCACACGCGAAATGCGGGCCAATCATGGCAATCTGCTGCCGATCTGGAAATCGATAATCCTAATTCTGCGGTAGCCGGATTAACTCTGAAGAACGGCGCCCATCTATTAGTGCTGAATAATATTGAGGCAGGACGCTATCGCTTGGTATTGATGATGAGCAATCCCAAGTCGGGACAATGGCAAGTTGTTGAGGTGCTAGAAAATGATGAAGCATTACCAGACCAAGAGCGCAAAGAGTTTTCTTATCCCTACCTAATCAGTGCCAGTGGTAATGATGCGCACTTAGTCTATACCTGGGATCGTAAAAAGATTCGGCATCTGTATTTCTCCAGCGCATGGCTTGAGCGTGCTTATAGTCAGTTGCCGGTACAAAGCAATGCTGGATCGAGTATCGAAGTGAAGGAGGCGCAATAATGAATGATCTGATGCAAACCTTTGCTTTGATAGAGATGTCTATTACTTGCTCTTTGGTCCTCATGTTAGGAATTCAAAAGTTCTCTCAACTGAAATTTCCATTAGCAGCAAAATTTCTCTTGTTATTCATACTGACTAACCTCTTTTTTTGGCGATTAGGGATGTTTATGGAGCTTCCATTAGCGGCTTATGTGCGTGGGGTGGTCGGTGATTTAAGTATCGTGAGCACTTTGCTGTTATGGAGCACCTTGCTGCCTAGTCATAAGAGTGCGCCCCTAGCATTCAAGTGGAGTATTGCCATCATTGCACTCTGTTTTTATCCTTTTGCATTAGGTCTGAGTATGATTGATCCTTATGCATGGGGTTACGGCTCGAATATTTTCTTGCTTGCCGTACTTCTATCGGCTGTCATTTGTGCGCTTATCAATTGGACTAAGGGAACTTGGATCATTGGCCTAGCTATCATTGCTTGGGTCATTCATTGGCATGAGTCTGCTAATCTTTGGGATTACCTATTGGATCCACTCTTGGTAATTTGGGCAATCTTCGCGCTAGTGAGTTTGTTTCTTCAAAAGCGCAAAGAGAAGTTCCGCTCTGGTTATTTATTTAGACCGGGTTGAGATCAAAAATAAAGCCAGCGTGTTGAACTGACCCCCAAAAGTTGGACGCTATGTCCAACCAAGGGGGTTTTGTTTTATGAGCAAGTACAGCAAGCAGTTCAAGCTAAAGGTAGTTAAAGAGTTTCTAAAGTCAGGTGGTCTTAAGCGGG
>NZ_JACVOW010000004.1:0-24854 GCF_018882265.1 Polynucleobacter sp. AP-Feld-500C-C5
CATTATGAAGACGGAGTTCTTTTACCAAAAGAAGTTTGAAAGTGTTCAATCATTTAAAACCGAGTTAAAGGAATATATCCATTACTACAACCATGATCGAATCAAGCAAAAACTAAAGGGATTGAGTCCGGTGCAATACCGAACTCAATCCCTTGTGCTAACCTAATTAAACTGTCCAACTACTGGGGGTCAGTTCATTCGGGTGGCTTTTGTTACTTCATTTGAGCGAGCTTATTCGCGTGATGCTTTTTTACGCTCATGCTCCTTGAGGTAGCGCTTACGAATCCGAATACTCTTAGGCGTGACTTCAACCAATTCATCGTCATCGATAAACTCCACTGCGTACTCTAAGTTCATAGCAATTGGAGTAACCAAGCGCACTGCTTCATCAGTACCAGAGGCGCGAACGTTAGTTAATTGCTTGCCTTTAATGGGATTCACAACCAAATCATTATCACGGCTATGAATACCAATCACCATACCTTCATATAAAGGATCGCCAGGGCTCACAAACATACGGCCGCGGTCTTGCAACTTCCACAAAGCATAAGCAACTGCTTCGCCGTCATCTTGACTAATCAGTACGCCGTTATGGCGCTCGCCCAAGATACCTTCTTTTGCCGGAGCATAAGAGTCAAAAGTGTGGCTCATCAAACCGTTACCACGGGTCATGGTCATGAAGTCGCCTTGGAAGCCAATCAAGCCCCGTGCAGGAATGCGGTACTCAAGACGAGTACGGCCTTTACCATCGCTCACCATATCGAGTAATTCACCTTTACGCTTACCTAAGTCTTCCATGACAGCACCTTGTGTGGTGTCTTCAAGGTCGACTGTTAAGTTTTCATATGGTTCCATCTTGACGCCGTCTTCTTCATGGAACACCACGCGAGGACGGGAAACAGCCAACTCGTAACCTTCACGGCGCATCGTCTCTACCAAGATGGTGAGGTGCAATTCACCGCGACCAGACACTTCAAATACCGTGTCATCATCAGTATCTTTAACACGCAATGCCATGTTGGATTTTAATTCGCGGTCTAAACGCTCACGAATCTGACGGCTTGTTACAAACTTGCCTTCACGACCAGCTAATGGGCTAGTGTTGACCATGAAGTTCATGGTCAGGGTAGGCTCGTCAATCTTGAGCATTGGCAATGCTTCTGGCACGTCTGGTGCGCAAATGGTTGTACCAATAGCCAAGTCTTCAATACCATTAACCAATACGATATCGCCCGCTTGCGCTTCATCTACTAATTCACGCTCTAAGCCACGGAACTTCAATACTTGATTGATACGCCCCTTACGCTGAGTGCCATCAGGGCCATCCATAAAGACTACGTCCATCAATGGCTTCACTGTTCCACGATTTACACGACCCACACCGATCTTACCGACGTAAGTACTGTATTCAATAGAGGTGATTTGTAATTGCAAAGGACCTTCAGGATTGTCATCGCGCACTGGAACATGTTTGAGTACGGTATCGAATAATGGGCGCATATCCCCTTCGCGGACATCATCAGTCAAACCGGCATAACCATTCAAACCAGATGCAAATACGACTGGGAAGTCTAGCTGCTCTTCAGTAGCGCCTAATTTGTCAAACAACTCAAAGGTTGCATTGATCACATAATCACAACGTGCGCCTGGGCGGTCAACCTTGTTGATTACCACGATAGGCTTTAATCCTAAAGCCAAGGCTTTCTTGGTGACAAAACGGGTTTGAGGCATTGGACCTTCAACCGCATCCACCAAGAGTAATACGCCATCCACCATCGAGAGTACGCGCTCTACTTCACCACCGAAGTCTGCGTGTCCAGGGGTATCGACGATGTTGATATGTGTGCCGTCATATTCAACTGCACAGTTCTTGGACAAAATAGTAATGCCACGTTCTTTTTCAAGATCATTTGAATCCATGACGCGTTCGGTCATTTTTTCATTAGAGCGGAATGTGCCAGATTGACGCAAGAGTTGGTCAACCAAAGTAGTTTTACCGTGGTCAACGTGGGCGATGATGGCAATGTTACGAAGTGCGCGTTTAGTCATGTGAAGCTTCTAAGGTTAAAGATAAGTAAAAAAGGTTAAGTTGCCTGCGAAATCAAACGCTTAGGATGCAATACTCCAGAGCGCCAATCAGCAGTGCCAATAAAGTTATGGGGCGCAGCTGTAGTGCGATAAATACGAACTAAAGCTTCAATGGAAGCCAGGTTTAATGGAACCCGCTGGCCCATTTCTAAACGTTTAGCTTGTTGCTCATCTACCGTCAGATGGGGCAAAGTCTGCAAGAGCGCATCCACTGGGAGGATGTAGTTAGAGCTATCGTGCAAAGCCTGTTGAATCGATTCAATCGTAAACGATTGCTCAAGACTTAAGTGACCTACTTCGGTTCTGCGTAGACCTACTAAATGAGCGCCACAACCTAAAGTGTTACCAAGATCTTCAGCTAGCACACGAATATAAGTACCCTTGCTGCAAGAAACTTCTAAAGTAGCTTCCGGCCATTGAATATTAGTCCAGCGAATCTTGTGAATCGTAATCTCACGCGGAGTACGCTCAAGCTCAACACCAGCACGAGCATATTCATATAAAGGCTTGCCATCGCGTTTTAATGCAGAATACATCGGCGGTATTTGTGTAATGAGGCCAGTAAATTTTGCTAGCAATCCATCTAATGCGTTTTGAATCGCCGCTTCATTTTCAAAAGTAGGTAATGGCAATTCTTCTATGACTAAGCCTTCAGCATCACCAGTGTCAGTGCGAGAGCCAAACTTCACTTGAGCGATATACGTTTTGTCTGCTTCCAGTAAGTCTTGAGAATATTTGGTGGCTTCACCCAAGCAAATCGGCAGCAATCCGGTAGCCATGGGATCTAAGGTACCGGTATGACCTGCTTTCTCTGCGTTGAATGCGCGTTTGACGGCGGTTACCGCCCCCTGAGAGCTCATGCCTGCGGGTTTATCTAGCAATACAACGCCGTCGATACGCGTGGACATGTTTATTTATTCTCATCTTGATGATCGCTCTCTAGAGCTTGGTCGATCAATCGAGACATTTCTATGCCATGCTCTACTGAGCTGTCATAGTGAAAGTGCAAAGTTGGCACAGTGTGAATATGCAAACGCTTAAACAATAAAGAATGCAAGTAACCCGCTTTTTCCTGCAAAGCCTTCAGAGCATGCTCTGGTTCTGCACCTAACACTGTGAAGAAGACTTTGGCATGTGCCAAATCAGGTGAGAGTTCAATACTTTGCAAAGTAATTAAACCTAGACTTGGGCTGCGCAACTCGCGAGGAATTAACTCAGCCAGGTCTCGCTGAATCTGATCAGCAAGACGCTGGTTACGATGCGGACTCGTCTTATGCATAGTCAATCAATTAGAGTGAACGAGCGACTTCAGTCACTTCAAATACTTCTAGTTGATCGCCTTCTTTAATGTCGTTATAGCCTTTTAATGACAAGCCACACTCAACACCGGCACGAACTTCTTTTGCGTCATCTTTAAAGCGTTTGAGCGAATCTAATTCGCCAGACCAGATCACGACATTCTCACGCAAGAGGCGCACACTTGATGTACGTTTAACGATACCGTCAACAACTAAGCAACCTGCAATAGCGCCAACCTTAGATACCAAGAAGACCTGACGAATTTCAACCAAGCCAGTGATCTCTTCTTTCTTATCTGGAGTCAACATACCGCTCAAGGCGAGTTTCACTTCATCCACTGCATCATAAATAATGTTGTGATAACGAATATCGACACCATTATTCTCAGCCAACTTACGCGCTGCTGCATCGGCGCGGGAGTTAAAGCCAATGATGACCGCTTTAGAGGCAACCGCTAAGTTCACATCAGTTTCAGTAATACCACCCACAGCAGCATGGACGATTTGTACCTTGACTTCTGGTGTAGAAAGCTTCATTAAGGACTGTGACAAAGCTTCTTGAGAACCTTGTACGTCAGCTTTGATGATCAATGGCAACAACTTCGCTTCAATCGCGCCCTCTTCCATATTTTCCATCATGGTTTCGAGTTTGAATGCTTGTTGTTTAGCTAACTTCACATCACGGAACTTACCTTGACGGAAGAGTGCAATTTCACGCGCCTTACGTTCATCAGGAACCACTTGAACTGACTCGCCAGCAGCTGGAACTTCGGATAAACCTTGAATCTCCACTGGGATAGAGGGGCCAGCTTCATTACAGGGTTTGCCGTTTTCATCCAACATGGCACGCACACGACCAAAGGTAGAACCCGCTAGCAACATATCACCACGCTTAAGTGTGCCCGATTGAACCAATACCGTTGCAACCGGACCTTTACCTTTATCCAAACGCGCCTCAATGACGAGACCTTGTGCAGGAGCATCTTTAGGTGCCTTGAGTTCCAAGATTTCGGCTTGTAAAAGAACGTTTTCTAACAAGGCATCAATACCTTCGCCCGTTTTGGCAGACACGGGAATAAATGGCACATCGCCACCGTATTCCTCAGGAACCACTTGTTCAGCCACTAACTCAGTCTTCACACGCTCTGAATTGGCTTCTGGTTTATCGATCTTATTGATGGCAACCACCAAAGGTACGCCAGCAGCAATCGCATGGTGAATCGCTTCCTTAGTTTGCGGCATGACACCGTCATCTGCAGCTACTACCAAGATCACAATATCAGTTGCCTTAGCACCACGTGCACGCATTGCGGTAAACGCTTCGTGACCCGGAGTATCTAGGAAAGTAATCATGCCGCGCGGAGTTTCTACGTGGTATGCGCCGATATGCTGAGTAATACCACCAGCTTCACCAGAGGCGACTTTTGCTAAGCGAATCTTGTCGAGCAAAGAAGTTTTACCGTGGTCAACGTGACCCATCACAGTCACCACTGGAGGGCGCGGCAACAATTCAGCATCATGACCGTCAGTACCGATATCTAAATCCGGATCATCTAATTTTGCAGCGTGGGCTTTATGACCCATCTCTTCAACAATGATCATCGCGGTATCTTGGTCCAGCACTTGATTGATGGTAACCATTTGGCCCATACCCATCAATAACTTAATGACTTCTGCGCTCTTGACTGCCATAGCGTGAGCAAGCTCAGCCACGGTAATCGTTTCTGGAACATGCACATCACGCACTACTGGCTCAGTTGGCACTTGGAAGTTGGTATCGACGTTCGCTTCAGCGATTTGACGCTGCTTCTTACGACCGCCACCTGAACGCCAACCACCCACACCACCAGAGGTATCGCCACGGGTCTTCAGACCGCCTGGTTTTTTAGCGCCCTCTTCTTGCCAAGTAGATGAAGTCTCGGAAGACTTAATCGTTTTGCCACCAACTTTAGCGGGTGATTTTTTCTTATCTTCAGCACCTTCAGCTTTAGCAGGCTTATGTAAAGTCCCTTTTTTCGCATCTTCAGCAGCAATCTCGCTTGGAGCCTTCAGGACACGAGCAGGCGCACTCATCATGTCACGAATGGCTAAGGCTTCTGCCTCAGCAGTTGCACGACGTGAACGAATATCCGCCAACTCTTTTTCTTTGCTGGCAGCTAATTCTTTTGCAGCTTTATCTGCCTTTGCTTTTTTCTCAACAGCTGCAGCGTCAGAAGCTTTGCTGTCATCCTCAGCAGGAGCAGCAGCTTCTTTTTGACGCGCTTCTTCAGCCGCCTTCATCTCTGCTTCTTGACGAGCTAATAGCTCGGCTTGACGTGTGGCTTCAGCGGCGCGTTTTTCCAATTCCTCTTCTGACAAAATTGGTTTAGTTGGCGAAGCTGCTTTAGCTGATTTTGCTGGAGTTTCCTCAGCTACAGGTGCTTTATCTCCTGCTTTTACTAGCACACGTTTTTTACGAACTTCAACCTGCACAGTACGAGTACGTCCAGCAGAGTCTGCTTGACGAATCTCAGAGTTCTCGCGCTTGATCAAAGTGATCTTCTTACGAGCCCCTGCTTCAGTATTGCCGTGTGCTTTTTGCAAATACTCGAGCAGGGCAGTTTTGTCCTTATCGGTAATGCTGTCATCCTCAGAACCTTTATCGATCCCGGCTGCCTTCAATTGATCCAAGAGGTCAGCCGCAGTTCTTTTCAGTTCCTTAGCGAGTACTTTTACTGTTGTTGTTGCCATGTACTACTTCCTCTCATGAAGTAAACCAATGTTCGCGCGCTTTCATGATGAGCGTTTTCGCAGTTTCTTCGTCAATTTGTGTCGCCTCAACTAGCTCATCAACAGCCAGTTCAGCAAGGTCGTCACGGGTATGTACTTGATTGTCAGCAAGCTTAGCAATCAATTCTGTGGTCATTCCTTCTAGGGAGCGTAGGTCTTGTGACACCTCGCCAATACGCTCCTCTTTTGCTAACTCCATCGTCAACAAGGAATCACGTGCGCGGGTACGCAACTCATTCACAGTATCTTCATCGAATGAATCAATTTCTAACATTTCAGACAATGGCACATAAGCCACTTCTTCCAATGTATTGAAGCCTTCTTCAATCAAAATATCAGCCACTTCTTGGTCTACGTCCAATTTGTCCATAAACAACTGGCGTACGGAAGAAGCTTCTTTTTCAGTTTTCTCAGCAGACTCTTCAGGAGTCATGATGTTGATTTGCCAACCAGTCAAATCACTTGCCAAACGAACGTTTTGTCCGCTACGGCCAATGGCGATTGCCAAGTTTTCTTCATCGACCACCACGTCCATGGCGTGACGCTCTTCGTCCACTACGATTGAAGATACTTGTGCTGGTGCTAAAGCACCAATCACAAACTGCGCTGGGTCTTCAGACCACAACACGATATCCACTGCTTCGCCAGCCACTTCATTACGCACTGCAGTAACGCGTGTACCACGCACACCAACGCATGTACCGATTGGGTCAATACGCTTGTCATAAGTCACCACCGCAATCTTTGCGCGGATACCAGGATCACGGGCAGCGCCCTTAATCTCTAACAAGCCCTGCTCCATCTCTGGAACTTCGTTCTCAAACAACTTGATCAAGAAATCTGGGCAAGTGCGGGACAGTTCGATCTGTGGGCCACGGGCTTCACGATCCACTTTGAGGATGTATGCACGTACGCGGTCACCAGAACGCAAATTCTCTTTAGGAATCATTTGATCGCGACGGAGTAATGCCTCAACACGGCCAGATTCAATAATCAAACCATTCTTATCAGCACGCTTAACGGTACCGGTCATGACTTTTTCACCACGCTCGAGGTAATCATTCAAAATCTGTTCACGCTCAGCATCACGAATGCGTTGCAAAATGACTTGCTTAGCAGCCTGTGCACCGATACGACCGAAAGCTAAAGATTCGATTTGCTCTTCAATATAGTCGCCTACTTCCATATCTGGAATTTGCTCTTTGGCTTCAAATTGCAATATCTCTTTATCTGGCTCTTGCAAACCGGCTTCATCAGGAACCACCAACCAACGGCGGAAGGTTTCGTATTCACCAGACTCACGGTCGATAGATACACGAATATCCACATCTTCAGTTGCGTAACGCTTCTTAGTGGCTGATGCCAACGCCATTTCAAGCGCCTCAAACACAATGGCTTGATCAACGTTCTTTTCACGCGCTAGGGCGTCTGCCAACATGAGAACTTCTCGGCTCATGACTTTCTTCCTTTGAAATCAATAACAGGGACCAACCGAGTCTTATCGACCTCGGCCAAAGAAAACTCCAATTGAGAGGGCTGACCATCAGCACCCTCAAATACCAAACCAAATTTCGCATCCGGTGAATTCAATTCACCACTCAGCAAACCTTGCAATACACCACGAAAATTCTTACGACTACCAACAGCAACACGCAACTTCAAATCTACTTCCATTCCAGTGAAGCGCTCAAAATCAACTGCTGTCTTTACGGGACGATCCAGGCCTGGGGAAGAAATTTCCAAACGCTCATAAGGAATGTTTTCTACCGGCAAGGTGTAACTCAATTGATGACTTACCTTCTCGCAATCCAAAACAGTAATCAAACGCTCGTAATCCTGGTTTTCAATTGTGACGCGCAGTAATCCTCCAGCTTCACGCTCAATATCGACTAGCGTGTAGCCCAAGTTCTCCAACTCTGCAGAGATGATCTTCTGATCCCTCACAACTTCCCTTCAAACCAAAACGGCAAAAAAAAATGGGCTTCAAAGCCCATATTCTCGAAATTCAGAACAGGCCGACTTACGTTGATCGCAACATCAGTCGGTAACAACACTTGCAGCATGTTTGTGCTGCAAGACCAAAATTATAGCTGATTTTTAGAGAAAACTGTTAGAAATCAGAAGCTTTCGCCAGGATTTCGGGGCTTTCTAGGGCCCTTATTAAAAGGTTTTCGCCCTTTTGGTGTGCCGCGCTTAGGCCCATTTCCAGGGCTTTGGGGGTTGGCGGTCACAAATGCAGATTGACCATGGTGTACTTTTTTGCCTTTATTGCGGCCTTGGCCATTTCCACCCTGGCCACCTTGACCACCGCTTTGACCAGGTCGACCACCTTGGGTGCGACCCCGGAAAGGACCGCGTCCTTCGCCAGACCCACCGCCGCCAGGCTTGCCGCCCCTACCTTGGTGAGTCAGACCGTTATGACCACTCGCTAGGGTTAAAGCATCGCGTGAGCCCCAATAAGAAACCGAGGTTTGCATTGGATCGGGTTGGAAATCTGCGCTAGCAGGATTACGACTTTGTCCACCAGCATTTGGATTGCGACTCTTATCTTGCGGCTGTGGCATTTTTAAGCCAGCAGACTTCATCAAGTTATAGATGCCACCGGCCTCAACTTCCTCCCATTTTCCCCGCCTTAAACGTGGAGGTAAAAGGAACATGCCATAACGTGTCCGAATCAAACGAGAAACCGTGTGACCTACTGCTTCAAACATGCGGCGCACTTCACGATTACGACCTTCTGTTAAAGCAACGTGATACCAACGGTTTGCACCATCGCCACCACCCATTGCTAACCGTAAAAATCGTGCTTGACCATCATCGAGCTTGATACCACTTTTTAATTGTGCAGTGTTGTCTTGACTTAGCTCACCCAAAATACGCACTGCGTATTCACGCTCCACACCATAACGCGGATGCATTAAACGATTAGCCAATTCACCAGAGGTGGTGAACAATAACAAGCCTTCAGTATTAAAGTCCAAGCGACCAACTGCGATCCAGCGACCTTGACGAGGCTTTGGTAGGCGATCAAATACGGTTGGACGACCCTCTGGATCAGATTGGCTTACGATTTCGCCAGCAGGCTTGTGATACAAAATGACGCGTGGTGGCTTCGTTTGAATCTTACGATGCACTTGCTTGCCATTAATGCGCACCTGATCTGTAGGTCCAATACGTTGGCCGATATGTGCAGGCAAACTATTAACTGATACGCGCCCTTGCACAATCAAATCTTCCATGTCACGGCGTGAGCCCATGCCAGCATCTGCTAACACTTTATGGAGCTTGACGGTATCTTCGTCATCAGCATCATCATCTAAACCATCGAGGTCAGACCATACTTCATCACGCAAACTGAGAGGCAATTCATCGATGTTTGTAAACTGCAAACTGCTCATCTCTTCTTCAGTAGGCGCATCTGGATCTTCATCCTCGCGAGCACCATGTGCGCGTTGTGCGCGACGCTCGGCACCTGTTTGATGAGAGATTTCATTCTCATTGAAACCATCTGAATTTTTAACCTCTAATGCTTCTGGCGCATCAAGGGCTGCATCAAACTCACCAGACACCACCGAAGCAAACAATGCTTCCACGTCTGCAGGATTTGGGGCTAACTTAGCCGCATGATTGCCACCACCTTCACGCGGACCTTGCGAGGTCTCACCTTCACGACGAGGCTTGTCCTTATTGAAGGGGCGCTTCTTATTAAAAGGGTGCTTACCTGTTCCAGCGCGACGGGGATGACGTGGGCCACGATCATCTCGTGTCGGGCGTTCACCTCCCTCACCCTGAGGGTCTTCTGCATGAGAAGAACCTGTACCAGTATGTGATGGCGTTGCTGCAGGTACTACTGGAGTTGAATCGTTTTCGTTAGAACTTGTCATTAATGATTATTTTGTTTCGTCTGATGGATTTTCAGACTCGGGGGTAACTTCTTCAGCGATGATTTCGGAGCTTTCTTCAACTACCACTTCTTCAGACTCTTCAATCACAACGGTTTCTACTGTGGCAGTAGGATCAAATTCCATGACAACCTGACCTAATTGTTCAGCAGCAGCCATTGGCGCTGCATCCTCTAACATAGGTAGGCTTTGAAGATTAGTCAGACTCAAGTCGTCTAAAAATTGTTTAGTAGTGGCATACAAACCAGGGCGGCCAATCGTATCTTTATGGCCAATCACTTCCACCCAACCACGGTCTTCTAATTGCTTCATCACGTTGCTACTCACAGCAACACCACGAATTTCTTCAATCTCACCACGAGTGACTGGTTGACGATAGGCAATAATTGCCAAGGTCTCCATCACTGCACGGGAGTACTTCGGTGGCTTCTCAGGCGTTAAGCGATCAAGATACTCACGCATCGATAAACGACTCTGGAAGCGCCAGCCAGTTGCAATATGTACCAGCTCCATGCCTTTATTGTCCCAAGCGCGCTGCAACTCAAGCAATGTCTCATCAATATCAGCAGTAGTGATGTCCTCGACAAATAGACGAGACAGGTCAGCAACCGTGAGTGGCTCCTGCGCGCACAGGAGGGCTGTTTCAATAACGCGCTTGTTGTGATCGTCCATAAAATTCGGGCTGTCAGGAATCATCCTGAATAGGCTATAAAAATGTATATCAGTAATGGGTTTTGGTGTTTTCTAGCGACTACGGACAATCCATCTCATAATTTCTAGTTAGGGAATATGCCCGCGCTACAACGAAGTCCTTTTCGTTCACCGTGAATCCATTATAAGGTAGGCTCAATACAATAGCCATATGCACAATATTTCATCAAAACGCCTAGTTTCTCCTGAACGACGCCACTTATTGGGCCTTGGCATCAGTATGGGCGCCCTATTCAGTGCTGGAGCCCTCAGCTCGTGCGGCATCATGGGAACAAAAAAGCCAGTAGTTGGCTTGGCTTTAGGTGCTGGTGCAGCAAGAGGATTTGCCCACATTGGGGTAATCAAGGTCCTAGAGGCTCAAGGCATCCGCCCCGATATTGTGGTTGGCAGCAGTGCCGGTAGCGTCATTGCTGCCCTGCTTGCCTCTGGCGCCACTGGTAATGATCTCAATCGCCTAGCCCTCAATCTCGATGAAGCCACGATTGCAGACTGGGGGCTGCCATTTGCGGGACGTTTTGGCGGACTGATTAAAGGTGATGCCCTGCAAAACATGGTAAATCGAGAAGTACAAAACAAGGCCATTGAACAGATGCGTATTCCATTAGGAATTGTCGCCACTGAATTGCAATCAGGCAAAGGTGTTTTATTTCGTACAGGCAATACTGGCCAAGCAGTGCGCGCATCGTGTAGCGTACCTGGAGTCTTCCAACCCACTCTGATTGGCGGCAAGGAATATCTGGATGGCGGTCTAGTAGCCCCCGTGCCCGTAAGTTATGCCCGACAAATGGGAGCTACTCTAGTGATTGCAGTGAACATCTCTTCAGAGCCAGTCCATCAAGATGCCAGTGGCACCTTTGGAGTGTTACAACAAACCATTTCGATTATGCAAAGAAGCATTAATCAATATGAACTCAAGAGTGCCGATATCGTGATTACTCCGCAACTGAAGCAAATGAGTAGTGGCGATTTCAAGTCCAGAAATGCAGCCATCTTGGCTGGCGAAGTCGCAAGCCAAGAACAAATGGCTTTGATTAAGGAAAAGCTGAAAGGCTAAGTAGGTAAAGCCCTGAAAGGGAGGACTTTAGAGACTGCGTGACTTACGCTTGAGATTCTTGACTTCGTTTAACAACTCTTGACGCTCGGCATCATTGAGATTGTCACTGCCATCTAGACGACGGGCACCGTCAAAACGTTTATCCCAATACAGGCTACCTAGATCGTCGACACGAACACTGGTGCCTTTGGATGGTGAGTGAATAAATTTATTGTCACCAACATAAATACCCACATGAGAAAAAGTTAAACGCATCGTGTTGAAAAATACAAGGTCACCTGGTTGCAGCTCATCGCGACCAATCGGTTTACCAACCCGACTCATTTGCGTTGACTTGCGTGGCAACAAGAAGCCCAACTTGTCTTTGAAAACATAACCAACAAAACTACTACCGTCCAAACCAGACTGAGGTAATTCAGCATCCCAGCGATAACGCACACCAATCACTTCCATAGCGCGATTAATCAACTCTTCAGATTTTCCGGTCACGGTATCCGCTAATCGGTCAGACACTCGAGAGATATAAGCCCTACCAGCTTGAAACATACTTTCTTTTGGAACAACTGCTTCAGTTGGTGCGTCAGCTACCACCACGGTATCTGCGGCATTTGCAGATACAGAGATGGTCAAACCCAGGGCTAGTCCCAAGATTTGTGAAAGTAGCGCTTTTTTTAGTGACATCGAACCAGTTTAACAAAGAACCCTTATTTAACCAAGCCTTGACTATAGTCTTAAGTCTTTGTTTACATGGATGATTTTTCAGAACTTGGTGCATGAATGCGGGTCAAATGCACCAAAATAGCCCATAGAATAGGGTTTTAGGCTCTAACTAAGTCAGTTCGGCAGCCGCAAATAATTCTCTGGTGTAAACCTGTTTGGGGTGCTTGATCAAGGTCTCAGTGTCGCCAAACTCAACCACCTTACCCTCTTTGAGCACCATCACCTCATGAGACATGGCGCGGATGACTGCTAAGTCATGACTAATCATCAAATAAGCCAAGTTGTACTTCTTCTGCAATTCTGAAAGTAAGGCGAGCACTTGTTTCTGAATCGAAACATCTAATGCGGATGTAGGTTCATCCAAGACCAATATCTGCGGCCGCAAAATCAAAGCGCGGGCAATCGCAATACGCTGCCGTTGACCTCCAGAGAACTCATGCGGATAGCGAGTTAACGCTGAGCGATCCAAGCCTACTTCTTTGAGCATATCGACCACACGAGATTCACGCTCGGCTGGCGATAAGTTCGGATGGTGAACATCCAAACCCTCCGCAATAATTTGCATCACATTCATCCGCGGTGAAAGCGAACCAAAGGGATCTTGAAATATCACTTGCAGGCTAGAACGCATCGCACGTCGATCTACCGGCTTCAGTGTTTGCCAATCTTTACCAAGCACATCGACATCACCTGTTACTTGCGCTGCAGAATCTCCTAACAGACCAAGCACGGCCATACCTAAAGTAGTCTTACCTGAACCCGACTCACCAATGACGCCAATGGTCTGGCCTTGCTTCAAATGAAAGCTGACTTTTTTCAAGACCTTATGGGGAGGTGCTTTTTTAAACCAAGACGTCGACTCTGAACTTGGGTATGCGACAGATAACTCTTCCGTCTTTAATAGTACGGGCGCTAATGGCATCACCGGTGCGAGTTCGCGAACAGGCTCGCTATTCACTAAAGCGCGCGTGTAAGGATCGGTCGGATGATTAAACACTTGTTTAGTTGGCCCAGACTCCATCAAGTTGCCTTGATTCAAGACGGCCACACGTCCAGCAAAGTGCTTTACAAGATTGAGGTCATGGGTAATCAATAAAATTCCCATGCCACCATCTTCTTTAGATTCTTCTTGTAACTCTTTTAGCAAATCTAAAATTTGCAAACGCAAACTGACATCTAACGCAGTAGTTGGTTCGTCTGCAATCAACAGACGTGGCTTACAAGCTAATGCCATCGCAATCATGGCACGCTGACGTTGACCGCCAGATAGTTGATGTGGGTAGGAATGAAAGCGGCGCTCGGGTTCCGGGATACCCGTCTTTTTAAGGAGATCAATCGCTGCATCTATGCTGTCAGACTTAGTAATGAGGGGCTGATCAATCTGCACTGCTTCAATAATTTGATTGCCGATGGTAAATAAAGGATTCAGTGCCGTCATCGGCTCCTGAAACACCATGGCAATTTCACGACCACGGATCTCACGAATATCTTCTATGGGCAAGGACAACAAATCGACTATCCCTTCATCTTTTTGATTCCACAGAATTTTTCCAGAGACTTTAGCGCCCTCAGGCTCTAGCCGCAAAGGGGCAAGCGCAGTTAAGGTTTTTCCTGAGCCAGACTCGCCTACTAAGGCTACTCTCTCACCAATGCCAATTTCTAAGTTGAGATGATTAACGGCAAACTTTTCACGGCGCCCAGCGCCAAAAGAAATACAAAGGTCTTCATAGCGCAGCAAACTCATGAGCGACCTCCACTCATCAGGCCAGCTTTGCGAGAGTCATACGCATCACGCAGCGCTTCACCCATAAAGGTCAGCAACAGTAATGTGGCCACCAAGACAATAAAAGTGGAGAGCGAAATCCACCATGCATCCAAATTACCCTTGCCCTGTGACAGTAACTCACCCAAGCTAGGCGTTCCCGGTGGAACACCCAGACCAAGAAAATCTAAACTCGTCAGCGACAAAATGGCAGCACTCATTCGGAACGGCAAAAAGGTGATCACCGGTGTCAAACTATTGGGCAGAATATGGCGCCACATAATTTGTAGATTCGTGAGGCCCAATGCCCGCGCAGCCCGCACATACTCAAGGGCTCGATTACGAAAGAACTCTGCACGGACATAATCAGATAAACCCATCCAACCAAATGCCGCTAACAAAATGATAAGTAGCGAAACGCTGGGATTAAAGATTGAGGCGAAGATGATCAGCAGATATAACTCAGGCATTGCCGACCAAATCTCAATCAAACGCTGGGATATTAAGTCAAACTTACCGCCGAAAAAACCCATTAGAGAACCAGTAATAATGCCGACGCTCACGCCCACAATCGTGAGTGCTAAACCAAACAGAATTGATAGTCGGAAACCATAAATGAGACGCGAGAGTACATCGCGTCCACGATCATCGGTACCCAACCAGTTTTGCCAAGACGGTGGCGCTGGATTAGGAACTTGAGAAAAATAATTCAGCGTCTCGTAGCTATAAGTAATCGGTGGATAGATCGCCCAATTGCCATCACTCGTAATATTGCGACGAATATCAGGATCCAAGAAATCCGTTGGCGTCGCAAAGTCTCCACCAAAGACAGTCTCAGCCTGATTCTTTGCTATTGGAAAATAAAAGTGGCCGTCATAACGCACTAATAGAGGCTTGTCATTCGCAATGAGCTCGGCACCCAGAGAAAGACCAAAGAGAATCAGAAAGATCCACAGGCTGGCATAACCTCTGCGGTTACTTCTAAAACGCTGCCAACGGCTCATGACCCGCCTCCAGCACCAAATTGAATGCGAGGATCAACATAGACGTAGCAAAGATCAGAGATCAACTTCGTAAATAAGCCAATCAAGGTAAAGAGATACAAAGTGCCAAAGACCACTGGATAATCACGGCGCATCACGGATTCATAAGAGAGCAAACCAAGACCATCTAGCGAGAACAAGGTTTCGATCAAGAGAGATCCCGTAAAAAAGGCACCAATGAAAGCTGCTGGAAAACCGGTGACTAAGGGCAACATCGCATTGCGAAACACATGCTTCCAAAGCACTTGCTTTTCCGTGAGGCCTTTGGCTCTTGCAGTCAATACATACTGTTTACGAATCTCTTCCAAGAAAGAGTTCTTGGTCAACATCGTCACCACTGCAAAGCTACCCAATACCGAAGCGGTAATTGGTAACACTAGGTGCCATAAATAATCCATCACCTTACCAATGAAGCTCAAATCACTCCAGTTATCGGAGGTCAGCCCTCGTAAGGGAAAGATTTGCAGAAAACTACCGCCACCAAAGATCACCAATAAAAGAACGCCTAAGACAAAACCTGGAATGGCATAGCCTACTAAGATCATGGTGCTAGTCACCGCATCAAAACGAGAACCATCACGCACTGCTTTGGCTATTCCCAATGGAATAGAAACTAAATAGGTAATAAAGAATGTCCACAAACCAATGCTGATTGATACCGGCAACTTAGAAATTACTAAACGCCAAACACTCTCATGCTGGTAATAGCTGTCGCCTAAATCAAATCTAGCAAAGCGACCCAACATCATGAAGTAACGCTCGAGTGGTGGCTTATCAAAACCATATAAGGCTTTGACTTCTTCTAAGCGTTGCGCATCAATACCTTGACGTCCACGATAGGTCGCTCCAGCACCAGAAGATTCTGTACCCCCAACCGCTGCATCACCTTTACCCTTAAGTTCCAATACCATTTGCTCGACTGGACCACCCGGCACAAACTGAACCACTGCAAAGGTTAAGGTCAAGACACCCAACAAAGTTGGAATCATGAGTAACAAACGCTTAAAAATATAGGCGCGCATTTGTCCTTGCATTATTTAGCCCCCTCTTTCCACCAGTTTTGCATGATCCAAGGTTCTGCCTGGTAATACAAAGGAGGCTCTGGGTAGCGCATCTCATTGCGGAAGGCAACTCGGTGAGTGGGGTTGTACCACTGCGGTATCACGTAATAGCTATTCCACAGTACACGATCGAGCGCTCTGCAAGCAGCACGCAACTCTTCGCGATTCTGCGCCTTAGTGATTTCTTCGATTAAAGCGTCTAAGACTGGCGACTGCACGCCAATGATATTGTCTGAACCCTTTTCTTTGGCAGCCTGGCTACCAAAACGATCCCACAATTCATTACCAGGATTCTGAGAATCTGGGAAGCGAGTGGTTGTCATATCGAAGTCATATTCATTCATGCGCTTTTGGTACAAGGCAAAATCGCTTGTACGAATATCAAGCTGAATACCCAACTTTTCTAAGTTGCGACCATAAGCAGAGAGAATTCTCAAGAAAAAACCGCCGTTCTCCACCATCTCCATACGAAACGGTTCACCCTTTTCATTGCGCAAAGCACCGTCACGATACTGCCAGCCAGCGTGCATGAGTAATTCACGAGCTTGACGCAGATTTTGACGAAGACTACCCGGTGACTTGGTTGATGGTGGTAATGGCATCGGACCAAATACGGCATCTGGCACCCATTGTGGATATTTCGCCTTGAGCGGTTTGAGTAATTTGAGTTCTGCTTCTGTGGGTTTACGGGGACCATCGAAGTTTGCGCTTAAATCACTATTAGTGAAGAAGCTATTAATACGACCGTACTGATCAAAAAATATTTGGCGATTCAACCACTCGAAATCCAAAGCTAAGCCTAATGCTTGCCGCACGCGCAGATCTTGAAAAATCGGTTTACGTACATTCATGGCAAAGCCCTGCATACCTGCGCCATTATGGTTAATGAAGGCCTTCTTTAAGAGTGTGCCATTGTCAAATTTAGAACCGACATAACCCTTCGCCCAAATCTTGGCGCGATATTCCACCAGAGCATCAAACTCCCCTGCTTTGAATGCCTCGAGTCGCACAGCATCGTCACTATAAAGTTTGTAGAGCACGCGATCAAAGTTATAGAAACCCACCCGCACATTTAATGGCTTTGCAAGTTGATCAGCCCAATACTGCGAGTTTCTTTTAAAGACAATCGATTTCCCCGCCTTAAAGGACTCAATCAGATAGGGGCCACTGCCAATCGGTGCGTCAAAGGCTAGCTTATCAAAAGCAATCATGCTGCCATCAGGACGCCTTCCCCAGTTACGAGAAAAAATGGGCAGCGTTCCTACCATGATCGGCAATTCAGTATTGTTGTTCTTAAAGTCAAACCGTACTACTCGATCTGAGATGACGACTGCTTGTTTCACATCAGCAAACGTCGTTTTATAGCGAGGATGTGCAAGGCCACTCATCAAGGTGTCAAAACTATGTTTTACATCTGCCGCTAATACTGGACTGCCATCTGAAAATTTGGCTTCTGGACGAATACGAAACGTGACTGACTGACGATCCTTAGCTATCTCAATATCATCAGCAAGTAGGCCGTAAATACTAGATACCTCATCCGCACTACCCTCGGCGAGGGATTCAAACATCAAATCTATTCCCGGAGCCGTGACACCCCGCAAGGTGAATGGATTGAACTTATCAAAACTTGTTCTTTGCCCAGGGTTTGGCAAAGTCAGAGTGCCGCCTCTGGGGGCATTGGGATTGACATAGTCAAAATGGGCAAATCCATCTGCGTACTTCGGCTTACCGTACTGCGCTATACCTTGCGCCGCTTGCGCAATATTGCTGCCAACCCCAACTAGCAGGGCTAACAGCAAGAAATGAGCAATTTGGCGAAAAGGGGTTTGAGCTGACATATATGCAACAATTGTAGATAGCAAATCATATTTGAAGTAAAGGACACATCATGGGCTTTCTCTCCGGCAAAAAAATCCTCATTACCGGCCTCCTCTCCAACCGCTCTATTGCCTATGGTATTGCCAAGGCCTGCCATCGCGAAGGCGCTGAACTTGCCCTGACTTACGTGGGTGAACGCTTTAAGGACCGAATCGTCGATTTTGCAAAAGAATTCAATACCGAACTCATTTTTGACTGTGATGTTGGTAGCGATGCGCAAATTTCTGCCCTCTTTAAAGATCTAGCCAAATCCTGGCCTCAATTTGATGGCTTTGTCCATGCGATTGGCTTTGCCCCACGTGAAGCGATTGCTGGTGACTTTTTGGAGGGCCTCTCGCGCGAGGGCTTCAAGATTGCTCATGATATTTCTGCTTACAGTTTCCCAGCAATGGCTAAGGAAGCATTGCCAATGCTGCGCGATAAATCTTCATTGCTAACATTGACCTACCTTGGATCAATGAAGAATGTTCCCAACTACAACACCATGGGTTTAGCCAAAGCATCCCTCGAAGCTTCCGTGCGTTACCTCGCTGGCTCTGTTGGTCCTAAGGGTATTCGTGCAAATGGTATTTCTGCTGGCCCGATCAAAACCTTGGCTGCTTCTGGCATTAAAGGTTTCAGCAAAATTTTAGAAGCGGTTGAACAAACTGCACCACTGCGTCGCAACGTCACGATTGATGATGTTGGCAATACCGCTGCTTTCTTGTTATCGGATTTAGCCAACGGTATTACCGCTGAAATCATCTATGTTGATAACGGCTTTAGCCAAGTCGTTGGTGGAATGGAAGACGCTTGAGTAGTTCGGTTTCATTAGGCGAAGCCCTCAAATTCTGGGCTAAGTTAGGCTTTATTAGTTTTGGAGGGCCCGCAGGACAAATCGCTGTCCTACATCAAGAGTTAGTAGAGAAGCGTCGCTGGATTTCTGAGCGGCGCTTTTTACATGCGCTGAACTATTGCATGGTCTTGCCTGGCCCCGAAGCCCAGCAACTAGTTACCTATATTGGGTGGTTAATGCATCGTAGTTGGGGCGGCATTCTGGCTGGCACCCTATTTGTATTGCCCTCGCTATTGATTTTGATTGGCCTGTCTTGGGTATATCTCACCTATGGACAAGTGCCTTGGATCGCTGCGATTTTCTTTGGCATCAAACCGGCGGTCACTGCTATTGTTTTGCATGCAGCAGTGCGTATTGGCAAACGTACGATTCACAATCAAGCGTTGCAATGGATTGCATTGGGTTCATTCTTAGCAATCTTTATTTTAAACTTATCGTTCCCTATCATTGTTTTGCTTGCTGCCGCTATTGGTTACTGGGGCGGCAAGCGTTACCCAGAATACTTTCAGCAAAGCGGTCATAACAACAAAGCAGTGAAAAGCTACGGCAAGGCCATCATTGATGATGACACCCCTACCCCAGCGCATGCTCAATTTCATTATCAAAAAACTTTAGTTCATAGCGCCATTGCCTTTGCTTGCTGGCTACTTCCGATGAGCATCTTGATAGCTATCTTTGATTGGAAAACGCTCTTTCCCAATCTTGCTTGGTTCTTTACAAAGGCAGCCTTTCTGACTTTTGGTGGCGCTTATGCCGTGTTGCCATATGTCTACCAAGGTGCAGTAGATCAATTTCATTGGTTAAGTGCCAACCAAATGATTGATGGTTTGGCTCTTGGTGAAACGACGCCGGGACCACTGATCATGGTTGTTGCTTTTGTTGGTTACCTCGCTGGACATATTCAGCACCTCATTGGCAATAGCAGTCCATTTTGGTTTGGTGCACTAGGGGCAGTTGTGGCTACTTGGTTTACTTTCTTGCCATCCTTCTTCTTCATCTTGGTTGGTGGACCCTTGGTGGAATCAACCCATGGCAAGATGAGCTTTACAGCACCTCTCACGGCGATTACAGCAGCAGTGGTTGGCGTGATCGTCAATCTTGGTCTCTTTTTTGCTTATCACGTATTTTTACCCCATGGTCTAGGTGGCGCCATCTCTTGGATCTCTATGCTAATTTGTGGCTTGGCAGCGATAGCCCTGTTTAAATTCCAAAAAGGGGTGATGACCGTATTGGGTGGCTCGGCCTTAGCGGGCCTGTTGATCCACTTTTCCGCTATTTTGATCCACTAAGATTCTTTCCTAAGATTGGCATAATAGAAGTTATGCGAATCGAACCTCAAACCATCACCCATCTTCAAGAGTGGCTCGGTAAAACGGAGTCTCTATCTGACACCGTCACTGCCGCGCCAGTGCGCGCTTTATCAGCAACCCTAGATAGGCCTGATCCCGAACCCAGTAAGGGCAGCTTCCTACCTGAACTATGGCATTGGCTCTATTTTTTACCTCATGCACGACAGTCTGAAATTGGTCCTGATGGCCACCCCAAGCGTGGCGGCTTCTTACCACCCGTTCCTCTGCCACGTCGGATGTGGGCTGGCAGTCGTATTCAATGGCTAGAGCCTATTAGCGTCGGTGATGAGATTCAGCGTGTTTCGAAAATTGAATCCGTTACTCATAAAGCAGGTCGTACTGGTGATTTAATTTTTGTTTTGGTGAAACATGAAGTCTCAAATCAACAAGGCTTAGCCATCATTGAAGAACACGACATCGTCTATCGTGCTGCGCCTGGTCCTGATGACAAACCGGTGGCACCAACACCGGCGCCTACCGATGCCAAGTGGAGCAAAACGATTACTCCCGATGATGTTCTCCTGTTTCGTTACTCAGCATTGACTTTTAATGGACACCGCATTCATTACGACCGTCAATACGTTACCGAAGTGGAAGGCTATCCAGGCTTGATCGTTCATGGCCCGTTGATTGCGACACTCTTGGTTGATCTTGTGCGTCAGAGTATTCCTGGTTGCAAGTTAAAGAGCTTTGAGTTCCGCGCGATACGCCCTACCTTTGATATCAATCTCTTTAAAGTTAGTGCTAAGCCTGATTTAGAAAAAGATCCTTCTGGCAAAACACTTGCAATATGGGCACAAGACCACGAAGGCTGGCTCACGATGCAAGCTACCGCTGTTCTTGCGTAATAAGACAGTCGTTTAAAAAAGAAAACTTGAGGCCGCACCCCGATGAGTAATGAACATTTATCTCGTGAATTAGCAAGCTTTGCTAGCAATCTAAAAATTGCTGATATTCCTAACGATGTGATTAGTCGCGCAGAAGATCTTTTAGTAGACTGGTTTGGATCTGCAATCGCGGGTAAGGGTTCGCGCCCTGTAGAAACGATTACCCAGTTCGCCCTAAATATGGGTGGCTTTGATGCTACTCATACTGGCCCTTCTGAAATCCTGATCAATCGTAAAACCTCGAGCCCATTCTTAGCAGCGATGGCGAATGCTGCGGCCTCACATGTAGCAGAGCAAGATGATGTTCACAATGGCTCAGTCTTTCATCCGGCTACCGTAGTTTTTCCCCCAGCCTTAGCCTGTGCGCAAGCGATTGGGGCCTCTGGTGAAGATATGCTGGTTGCCGCAGTAGCAGGATATGAAGTAGGCATTCGGGTTGGAGAATTTTTAGGCCGCTCACACTACAAAGTTTTTCACACTACGGGTACTGCAGGTACGCTTGCAGCAGCTGCTACTGTCGGTCGTTTACTCAAACTCAACCCTGAAAAAATGCTTAATGCTTTTGGTTCTGCAGGCACTCAATCGGCAGGTCTTTGGGAATTTTTACGCGATGCCGCAGACTCTAAGCAATTGCATACGGCACACGCTGCCGCCACTGGCTTAATGTCGGCCTATATTGCACAAGCTGGTTTTACTGGCGCACATCATATCCTAGAAGGCAAACAAGGTTTAGCCGCTGGCATGTCTAGCGATGCAGATCCAAGTAAATTAGTGGACCGCTTAGGTAGTCGTTGGGCTTTAGCAGAAACGAGTTTTAAATATCATGCCTCTTGTCGCCATACCCATCCTGCTGCTGATGCTCTTCTGCAAGTCATGCTTGCCAACAAACTCAAACCTAGTGATATCGCTAAAGTGGAAACTTTAGTACACCAAGGTGCAATTGATGTCTTGGGTCCAGTGACCGATCCTGCAACAGTGCATCAATCGAAGTTTTCTATGGGCACTGTATTAGCACTCATTGCACACTATCAGTTTGCTGGCTTACAAGAATTCGATGAACACTTCCATGATGAAGCGATTTGCTTGTTTAGAGATCGCGTCACAATGACGCTCGATCCCGAAGTGGATAGCGCTTATCCCCAACGTTGGATTGGCAAAGTCAAAGTCCACTTAAATAATGGTCAAGTTCTTGATGGTCGCGTTGATGAACCCAAAGGCGATCCTGGCAATACCCTTTCACGCGCTGAAATCACCGATAAGGCAATGCGCTTAGCCACCTTTAGTGGTGGAGCTCATCCAGCTGAGATGAGTAAAGCAATTGATCTCTTGTGGAATATCCGCAAACAGGCCAAGATGGGCTCTTTACTTCCTAACAATTAAATCCCAAATTTAGACTTTCATGAATCCACTTGATACCCCGCTAGGCTTTAGTTGTGACTTTTTATTTGTGCCAGGCACTCGCCCTGAGCGCTTTATCAAAGCCCTGGATAGCGGTGCTCATGGGGTTATCTTAGATCTAGAAGATGCTGTAGCAGAAGAAGATAAAGAGACGGCTCGTAATGCAATCCGCACTGCTTGGCCGCAGTTTTCAGCTGAACAAAAGAAGCGTCTTGTGATTCGCACCAACTCTCCGGGAACCAAGTTTTATTCCGCTGATTTGATTCTTGCCCAGGAATTACAAGTAGCCTGCTTACTGATTCCCAAGAGCGAGTCCGTTGATCAAATCAATGGTGCAGCCCAAGTGCTACCGAACACCGCCATCATTCCCATGATTGAAACAGCGATTGGCTTAGACCGACTCCGAGAAATATCCACCGCCAATCAAGTGCTCCGTCTTGCCCTAGGCAATCTTGACTTACAAGCTGACTTGGGCATGATCTGTGATCCCCAAGAAACCGAACTGCAAACGGCTCGCTATCAAATCGTTTTAGCTTCCCGCTTGGCCCAAATTGCCCCTCCAATTGATGGGGTGACACCCTCAACCGATGATCTGCCTCGCATCACTGACGATGCTGAAAGAGCGAAACGGATGGGCTTTGGCGCAAAACTGTGTATCCATCCTAAGCAAGTGGCTATTGTTCAGACTGCGTTTATGCCCACTGAAGAAGAAATTCGATGGGCCCAGAGAGTGATCGAAGCAGATCATGCCTCAAAAGGGTGTGCTGTGAAGCTGGATGGCAGAATGATTGATCGCCCAGTGGTCCTATTGGCCCAAAGAACACTGGCGCTTGCTGGTAAACACTAATCCCCAGCAAAACTCATTTTTATCAAAAAAACTGGCAAAATAGCTTTTAACAAATCTGCACCCCAACGTTTTTAATAACTAACACTAGAGACTAACTATGAAATTACGTAAATCACTTTTCACTGGTTTCTGCGCAATGGCTGCTTCAGCACTACTCGCTGGCAATGCATTGAGTGCAGATGTTTACCCAAATAAACCGATTACGCTTGTTGTACCCTTTTCTGCTGGTGGTCCAACTGACGCCGTTGCGCGTCTGATTGCCGTACCAATGGGCAAAGAATTGGGACAAACGGTCATTGTTGAAAATACCGTTGGTGCTGGCGGCACGATTGCTGCAACCAGGGTGGCACGTTCTGCTCCAGATGGATACACCGTATTTATTCACCACATGGGTATGGCAACCGCACCAGCTTTGTACAAAAAATTAAACTTTGATCCAATGAAGGATTTTGAATACATTGGCCAAGTAGTAGATGTACCCATGGTGCTCTTAGGTCGTAAGAATTTCCCACCGAATAACTTTAAAGAGTTAGAGGCTTACATTAAGGCTAATAAAGATAAAGTCACTTTGGCAAATGCCGGTCCTGGTGCAGTGTCTCAGTTATGCGGCCTCTTATTCATGTCACGTGAAGGTGTTGAATTAACCACCGTACCTTACAAGGGAACTGGTCCTGCTCTAACAGATTTACTGGGTGGGCAAGTAGACCTCCTTTGTGATCAGACTACACAGACTGTTCCCTACATTAAAGATGGCTTGGTTAAAGCTTATGGTGTGACAACACCGAAGCGTCTGCCAGCTCTATCGAACATTCCTACTTTGGATGAACAAGGTCTTAAAGGTTTCGAAGTGAAAGTTTGGCATGGTATGTATGTCTCCAAGGGCACGCCTCCTGCAGTTGTTAATAAGATTAACAAGGCACTGAACGTTGCGTTGAACGATCCAGAAGTCAAAGCCCGCTTAGCAGAGTCCAATATTGAAATCGTTTCACCAGCGAAGAGAACTCCAAAAGGATTGCAAGATCATCTCGATGCCGAAATCAATAAATGGGGTCCTGTGATTCGTAAGGCTGGAGCTTACGCAGACTAAGCAGTTCACCCTTGTCTATGAATAAAGCCAGCTACATGAACTGACCCCCAGTAGTTGGACAGTTTAGTTAGGTTAGCACAAGGGATTGAGTTCGGTATTGCACCGGGCTCAATCCCTTTAGTTTTTGCTTGATTCGATCATGGTTGTAGTAGTGGATATATT
>NZ_JACVOW010000005.1:0-22138 GCF_018882265.1 Polynucleobacter sp. AP-Feld-500C-C5
CCGCTTAAGACCACCTGACTTTAGAAACTCTTTAACTACCTTTAGCTTGAACTGCTTGCTGTACTTGCTCATAAAACAAAACCCCCTTGGTTGGACATAGCGTCCAACTTTTGGGGGTCAGTTCAGAAGGTGGCTTACTAAGAGACTAGCTTGATTAGTAAGTCTTATAAGAAAGGTACTTACCTGATAGCACTACCTGCACACGATCACCTTTTGGATCTGGTTCGCGTTGGATATCCATTGAGAAATCAATCGCACTCATAATCCCATCGCCAAATTCTTCATGGATCAACTCTTTGATCGTGGTGCCATATACGCTCACAATCTCATACCAACGATAGATCAGTGGATCGGTTGGCACTGCAGTTGGTAAAGAGCCTTTATAAGGAACAATTTGCAACCAAGCCATTTCTTCATCGGTCAAGTCAAATAACTTACCAGCAGCTTCAGCCTGTGCTTTAGTAAAGGTCATTTGGCCCAAGCAGCCTGCAGTAACCCATTCCTTTGACTCGCCAATTGCTTTGGCAATGTCACTCCACTTCATGCCTTTGCGAACTTTGGCTTCGATAATTTTCTGTGTCACTACTGAACGATCCATCTTTTTCTCCTAAGTTTTAAGTTTGAATTTATTGAGTCACTGGGGTTTGTAGACCTGGGCATACCAAGATTGGCTGGTAGCCGTCTAAACCCCCAGCAGATCCTTTAGCCTGCAAATCCTTAGAACGATTGACTAAAAAATCAACCAAGTGATTTCGCATGGGGTAATACATCGGATCATGGTGCAAGCTTGCCCGCTTTCGATCCTTAGGCAATGTATTGATGACGATTTCGGCGATCCGTGCATTCGGCCCATTACTCATCAACATAATTTTGTCTGAGAGTAAAATCGCTTCGTCCACATCATGCGTAATCATGAAAACCGTTTGCTTGGTTTCGCTACAAATTTTGAGCAACTCATCTTGAATCACGCCACGCGTCAGGGCATCCAATGCACCAAAGGGCTCATCTAACAAAAGCATTTTTGGTTCAATTGCAAAAGCCCTGGCGATACCAACCCTTTGTTTCATGCCACCAGATAACTCAGAAGGCTTCTTATTTTCAGCATTAACGAGCCCAACCATTGCCAAGTACTTTTTAGAGTGATCCGAAATCTGCTGCTTTGACCAATCTGGGTACTTAGACTTCACCGCAAAGGCAACATTTTGCAAGACCGTCATCCAAGGCATTAATGCGTGCCCCTGAAATACAACGCCACGATCAAGGCTTGGGCCATTAATTTCTCGACCCAGCATATAAGCGTAACCACTGCTAGCATCTTCAAGACCAGCCAGCACGTTCAAAATCGTTGTCTTGCCACAGCCCGAATGGCCAATGATGCATACAAACTCTCCGCGCTCAATTTCAAAATTGATACCCTCGAATACTGGTGGCGCATCCGTCTTGTATGACTTACTTAGACTCTCAACTTTTAAAAATGATTTTTCATTCTGCATAAGAAACTGCCTTCTGTAATCTTGCAAATGCCATATCTAAAATCATCCCAACTAGTCCAATCATCACAATGGCAAAAATTACGCTGGAGATAGATAGGTTGTTCCATTCATTCCATAAGAAGTAGCCAATTCCGGTGCCCCCAACAAGCATCTCTGCGGCAACAATCACCAGCCATGCAATGCCCATTGAGATTCGCATTCCAGTCAAAATCGTTGGTGCAGCTGCTGGCAAGATCACTAAAAAAGCTTTTCGGAAAGGAGAAACTTCCAGAGTCTTAGTGACGTTTAATAATTCTTTGCGAACATTGGCCACACCAAATGCTGTATTGAGCAGCATGGGCCATACTGAACAAATAAAGATCACAAAGATGCCGGAGATGGATGAATCTTTAATCGTATACAGCGCTATTGGCATCCACGCTAAGGGAGAAATAGGCTTGAGGATTTGGATGAACGGATTAAATGCCTCATATGCCAATGGCGACATCCCAATTAAGAAGCCGAAAGGAATAGCTACTAACATTGCAAGCAAAAAGCCAAGCCCAACTCGAGCTAAGGAATATGCAAGCTGAATACCAATCCCCTTGTCATTAGGACCATTGTCATAAAAAGGGCTTGAAAGTTGCTTATAAAAGGTTTCTCCCATTTGGGTTAGCGTTGGAAATCCAGACTTCTCCACAGAGACCCCGCCACCCTGCCCCATCAGGGCTTGATACTCACTGTTGCCCGTACTAACTGCTGGGGTAGAAACTACTTTTGGGGCAGTTGCGATATGCCAAAGCAATAATGCAAAAACCAAAATGGCAACCGAAAGTATGGCTCCACGAACTTTGATAGAAAGCTTATTCATGTTTATCTCTGACTCACTGGAAAGATTTCAAATAAGCAGCAGGCTGACTTGGATCAAACTCTTTGCCCATGATCTTGTCTTTTTTATAACCTGCTTTTGCCAGAGCTGGAACAGCAATGCCAGTCTCCCCCATATACTTTTTAGCGTCGGTCAGCAGGAATACTTTTTCAGAGATGTCTTTGTAATTAATATCACCCTTGACATAACCCCAGCGCTGCATTTGGGTCAGCATCCAAGTCGCCATTGAGTACCAGGGAATTGGGTTGAAATCAATTCGGTCAGGAACGTTTTGAACATTGCCAAGACCATCAGCAAATTTTCCGGTCAACACTTGCATAACAACTGTTTCTGGTTGATTTAAGTAGTTGGCTGGCGAAATCACTTTTGCAATGAGCGGTCTGTTAGCGGGATCGCGCGCCATGGTTGAGGCATTCAATACAGCACGATAGAGCGCTGCAAAGGTATTTGGATTTTTCTTGATAAAGTCTTCAGATGTTCCAAATGCACAGCAAGGGTGTCCATCCCAGATTTCTTTAGTCAAGATATGAATGAAGCCAACCTCGTCATAAACAGCACGTTGATTAAATGGATCAGGCCCCAGGAATCCATCAATATTGCCAGCACGTAAGTTGGCAACCATTTCTGGAGGTGGGGTAACGCGAATCTGGATATCTTTATCAGGATCTAATCCAGCTTGAGATACGTAGTACCGCAACAAGAAGTTATGCATCGAATATTCAAATGGAACAGCAAATTTCATACCCTTCCATTTTTTTGGATCACGATTATCTTTGTGCTTATTCGCCAAAGTAATAGCCTGGCCATTCACGTTCTGAATAGTCGCCACCCGCATTTGAGTGGGATCAGAACCTAATCCCATAGACATTGCAATGGGCATTGGTGATAAAAAGTGAGAGGCATCATGCTCTTTGTTCAGCATCTTGTCTCGAATTAACGCCCAGCCAGCAGTTTTATTCAGTGTGACATTGAGACCCTGCTTCTTATAAAAACCTAGGGGATCGGCCATGATAAGAGGGGTGGCACAGGTGATCGCAATAAAACCAATTTTGAGATCAGGCTTTTCTAAAGGGGCTTTTTCTTGAGCCATCGCCTGTAAGGCACCTACAGGCAAGAATCCAGATAAGGCACTCATTGCACCGCCAGCACCAACCGCTTTTAGAAATGCGCGGCGACGACTCTCTTGCGGAAACAATGCCTTGACAAGACTTGCCTCCACAAAATCAGCACTCATTTTCTCTTCGTCGACTCTCGCAGACAAATCAAGGGCATGCTCAGCATCGGATGCATGACGACCACAACTACAACGACTACTAAATAACGGCCTATCAGGATCAAAGGGACGATATGAATTCATTTGAATCTCCTAGAGGTTTTAGTCATTAAAAATAAGCAAAAAAGTTAATAAGTCATTTTTAACCTGCCAAAATCACAGGAAGATACAGCAACGCACCAAACCACTTCCCATGAAAATGATTCGCACCAAAATGGTGATTATTGAATTGGGATCAGAATTTTAAGGAATGGGACTCAAAACATGCAGCAATTCATATTGAGTCCCAGGAAGGCATTTAACTCATGCCCCAAAATTGTGCGGAAGATGAAATTTATTCAAATACTCAAAGAATTTTGGGCATGCTGGCTACACTACTTCAACTTAAAAATACGGGGAAAAGAGTGGCTAGTTATTAGCGTCATGTCAGTAACTATGCTGTGAAATTTCACATCTTTTAAGAAATGCTTTCTCACTCTTTAGTTCTGCTTTAGGCAACACTGACTTACCAAGCACTTCACTACCAATAGGCTTGTAGAATCAAATGATGAAACCAACCATCAAAATTGATTATGTATCTGATATCGCCTGCCCATGGTGCGCAGTCGGTCTAGGCAATCTAAATCAAGCGATTGATCAGCTCAGTGATCAGACAAATTTTGAGGTGCATTTTCGCCCCTTCGAACTCAACCCTAATATGCCTAAAGGCGGCCAAGATGCTATCGAACATCTCACTGAAAAATATGGTTTAACTGCAGAGCAGGTCAAAACCAATCAGGCCAATATTCGAGCCAAAGCTTTAGAGGCAGGATTTAAATTTCATCCAGAAGGTCGCAAAAGGGTTTACAACACCTTTGACGCTCATCGTCTTCTGCATTGGGCAGGTCAAGAGTTTGGGCTGGAGAAGCAAGCAATCCTCAAGAAAGAATTGCTCAATACTTACTTTTGCTTAGCAGTGAATTTAGATGATCAACATAATCTACTAGATGCAGTGACTCGTTCTGGCCTAGATCAAGATAGAGCTCTAGAGATTCTCAAGAATAATGAATTTGCCAAAGAAGTTCGTACTGAAGAGGCTACTTATACAAATGCGGGAATTAACTCTGTTCCTGCGATCATTCTGAACGATCAGTATCTTATGCAAGGAGCTCAGCCTCCTGAGTCATTCGTAAATGCATTCGCACAACTGATTGAGCAAAGTTAAAGAAAAACTGTATACCCCATCGAAACTTGAATAGATCAAGCGGGTGCTAGCCGGCATTCCTCAAAGCAATTAACAACGGATGGCCCGCTGGAAAATCAATATCCTCAATAGCGGCACTCACTTCTGGCAGAGTTTTAGCAATCTCTTCGCTACCTTGAAATACCATCGTCCATTTGCTAAAGCTACGCTCACTGATAGGCTTAGATTCTATTAGGCGGACATTTTTATGCCGGCCGTCTTTTTGAATCTTTTGCCATAAGGCTTCAATATCTTTTTCAGGCCCCTCAATCACTTGGCCGAATTTATTGTCCTCATAGATGAGCGCCCCAGTAATGCCCAATGCTTGATTATTTGAATAGGAGTGATACAAGAGTCTCATCAAGCCCAAAAAAGACATACTTTGAGCCGGCTCACTCACATAAGTTAGTTCGATTAGCTTAGACATATACCCATACTAGATAGCTCGAAAAATAATTACTCTAGGCGTTTACCCCAGCATCACCCAAAGCAATGCTTAAGAGAAAAATATTACAACTGAATCACTTGATTTTTATAGTGTCCAGCCAAAGCCCTTTTCACTATCTTATAAATATCAAGATCAAATTCAGCTTCTCCCGATTCTGCTAGTTCACAAAGCTCATCTTGATTAATAGCAGTACCGAGATAGCACCACTTATCTAGAACGATCATTTCTCCGCCGTCATTGATGGCAATTGGGCCTACATAGGGCCAGACTTGTACCTTATATAGATTCATCGCAGTCTTCAGTTGAAGATTGTGCATTTCAGCAGACATGATTCCAATACAAGCACCACCACATTGTTTTACTTGATATCCGAAACAGGACTTCCCATCTTCGCCCTTTTCTATTCCTAGCAATACTTCGCATAAGCGATACTTTTTAGCTACTGCTTTTAAATAAGAGTGAGCCTCTCTTTTGCTGTAGAACAATCCATAAAGGTTATCTTGAAGGCCTGGCAGCAAATCCTTTTGACTGACAAGCACTGGCTTAAGCTTCCCGGCAGAATCTATCTCCAAACTCCAAGCACAAAGATCTTTAGAGCGACGAAGCTTGATGTTCATGCTCGGCATACGTTCTTTAATCAGCTGAGACTCTAAAATTAAGGCGCCTAACTCACCACTAGTCTCTATCCAATCAATGTCTCGGATTTGTAAAGAGAGTTTCATTTCTTTGCGCTGCGTCAAGGCTCCCTGAAAGTGACCCATCACTCTACTGCGCAAAGAAATACTCTTACCGATATATAAGGGAACCTTATTTTCCCCATAAAAGATATAGCAGCCTGGAGCATCAGGAATAGAGTCTATTAAGTCTTTATCTATATTTGGCGGCAGACTAGGATTACCAACCAGCCGATTGATCACCTCATTCAGCTTTTCTTTACCAAACTTCGCTTCACATATTTGCCAAAACTGGAGCAATAAATCTGCATCGCCTAGCGCACGATGACGGGCGCTCACCTTCAGATGGTGAGCGTTAATGATGGTATCTAGATTATGGCGAGACTGCTCTGGAAAGAGTAATCTTGAAAGCTTTACCGTACATAAAACTTTAGGCTTGAAGTCTATGCCGATTCTTTTAAAAGATGCTTTGATAAAACCGTAATCAAATCGAGCATTGTGGGCTATGAATATTTTCCCCTCAAGCTCTTGCTTTAACTCTTTCGCCACCTCCTCAAAGCTTGGCTTATCTTCAACCATCCGGGGTGATATGCCAGTCAGTCTTTGGATATTTTGCGGAATAAAGGTTTGGGGATTGATTAATTGCTCCCATACCTGAATTTGATTGCTGGCTAGAGTTTTGATACCAATCTCGGTAATGCGATCGCGATCAAAATGAGAACCAGTGGTTTCAATATCTACAAAAGCTAAATCAGGGTATGACACCTGCTGAATATCCACGCCAAATGAATTGATAACTTTAGTTTGCTGGTGAGTTTTTATTAAGGTAGTCTGCAAAACTAAAAATGGAGTTGGGCCCGCGTGGGATTTCTTCAACTTTTTTAAATGAAGTCTTTAGAACTTTTTGAGTCTCTCCTTTGGGGCTTTTTTCTTGCTTAGCCTTTACTTCAGACTCTGTGGGGAAATAGGGTTTTCTCTCAGGCGCAGTTTGCACCTCACTAAAGCGTGGAATGTAATCCTTAATAGCAGAAGCCAAAGTAACATTAGAAATGCAATTCATCATGTAAGTCTCGAGCGACTGATAGAGATCTTTTGCAATATCTGATACTTCTACTTTTCTTTTTTTAATGAGATTCATCGCTAAAACAATGTCTTTGATCGTAATCATGCGAGGGTCTTTTAGAAGTTGATAACCCCCAGTTCGCCCCTTAATCCCGATGACAAGTCCAGATTCCCGCAGAGGTCTCAGCAATAGCTCAATGCGACTAACCGACATGCGCAGTCTTTTGGCTATTTCCGGAACAGTGACTAATTGACCGTTACTAGAGTGGCTTGCAATATCGACCAAAGTATTCAGGGCTACTTTGACTGCTTGAGTGACTTCCATGGTGTTTTTGGTATAAAAGTTAGATTACGGCTAGTATGAAACTGATTCAAACTTTGTGCTGCAGCGCATTAATTAACCCTTTTTATCCCATGGTTGAAGTTCCTAGTGCCCCCACCCAATACTCCCTCCCACTACGCTTATTGCGCTTACTTGCTGGTTTAATGGCCGGCGGGATCATTGCTCAAGTACTTAGCTGTCTAATTGTCTATCTTTTAATAGAGGATTCTCAGGCAGCGGGCATGATGGCGCATCTCTTGATGCAGCATCTCGCGTATTACTTCTTGGGGTGCACATTTACTATCTTAAGCCTCTCCAACGCCTTAATTAAGCGAGACTTATGCAATCTGAAGGCAGTTCGCCTGCCCTCACTAATATTGATCCTTTCTGTTGCAGGAGCAAGCTTTTTACTAATACCTCGGATGGATTACTTGAGAGAAACTGCGCTACAAGATGGAATGCCAGTAATGCTCTCACCTTTTGCAAACTACTTTGCGATCTTAAATAGCATCACATCCTTATTACTATGCACTCAGATTTTTACTAGCATCCTAATAGCCTGGCGTCTTTGTGACACCCAATCATCCTAGGCAATCCTATATTTATTGAATCTTGTTACGCTCTTGAGCTTTAGCTAACTGGTCAGCACTTCGTTGCTGAAAATCGACCATATTGTGATAACCCATTTGATAGCATGGGCAATGCTTTCCTAGAATCCAGCGAGCGAGCTTGATACGAAACTGTTGAATCATTTATATCTCCTAGTATTGAGCTCTAAATGTAAACGCAAACGATATTTGATGCTGATCACCAGAAAAAACAGTGGGGGCATTTTGTCCTTATTGAGCGCCAGCAAAGATGAGATAAATCCATTAAATTGAACCAATGAACGATTCCATCTCCTCTTTTCGAAAAATCCCTTTATTTCCACTAGGTACCGTACTTTTCCCGGATGGTGTGATTGCTTTGAAGATTTTTGAGGCTCGCTATCTCGACATGATCAAACAATGCTTACGAGAGAAGACAGAATTTGGTGTGGTGAGCATCATCAAAAACTCTGATGCTAACGAAGAAGATGTTTCTCTGTCCTTCTCAAACATTGGCACACTGGCTCAAATTGAGGATTTTGACCCTGTCCAGCCTGCTCTTTATATGACGAGGTCATTTGGCACGAAGCGCTTCAAGCTAATCAAGAGCAAACAAGAGACCAATGGACTTTGGATGGGCGAAGTAGAGCTTTTAGATAAAGATCCACTCATGCCAATTCCCCAGGAACATCATGGAGTAGCGCAATTATTAGATCAAATTATTTCAGTGATTCAAAGTGAAGACCTATTAGGTGATGCCCCTTTTAAAAAACCTTTTAAGACTGATGACTGTGGCTGGGTCTCAAACCGTCTTGCTGAGCTATTGCCCATCTCTCTTGCACAGAAAAATCATTTATTAGCGCAAAGCAATCCCCGCATCAGACTAGATCTCATTACGGAAATCATTGAAGATGACGATTTAAGAAATCTCATGATGCATTAAAGCAATGCTCAATGAACTAATTCGTAAAACGATTCGAGAAATGGTAGGTGGTGGTAGCGGACCGCCTGTGGCATTCCTTACCCCTCAGGGAGATCGTGGTCTCTTTGGCCCAGAGTCTATTGCCTGGAGAGTACATGCAGACTTTATCTCCATGATGATTGGGGGTATTAGCTCCTTAGTACTACAAGCACTACACCCTCAAGCTTTAGCAGGAGTCTGGGATCATTCAAGCTTTAGAAAAGATCTCAAAGGGAGATTAGGTAGAACCGCCTACTTTATCGCCGCAACCACTTATGGCTCCCATCAAATGGCTCATGAGATTATTGAGAAGGTCAATCGAATTCATCAACATATCCATGGTAGCGATGAGTTTGGAAAGCCGTATATTGCAACTGATCCCCGTCTATTGGCCTGGGTTCATCTGACGGAAACCCTCAGTTTTCTGGAGGCCTACCAAAACTATCGATACCCAAAGCTCACTAGACAGGAGCAGGATCAATACTTCAAAGAGATGAAGGCTTTGGGTGAAATGCTTGGCGCTCAAAATCTACCGGATACTCTTAAAGGAACGCAGGAAGCGATTGAGTCTTATCTTCCAGAGCTCCACTATGGCGAACGTGCCCAGAGCATCATTCAACTTTTAGATGACTTCCCCAGCAATATACAGTCCAAGCCCTTTGTAAAACTAATTAGTAAGGCTGGCTTTATCAACCTCCCCAGTTGGGCTCATACCAAACTGAAAAAGCCTGTTCCATCCAAGCTGGAAAAGATTTTGGTAAATAAGGGCATAGATTTAATAGCAATCCCAATTAGAGATGCACTCAAAGACGGGGTAGCAGCCCACTCACTCCGTAGGGTTTACGGATAATTTTTTAGAAAAGTCACCATGATTACAAGTTATCTTTTATCTAGCATGGTTGGCATCATGCTCTTTTTCACCGTTATTGTGGCGCCGACTGTTTTTAAAGTGCTACCAGTTGAATGGTCCAGCAAATACGTCAGAAACTTTTTTCCAAAATACTACGCAACTTTGGGATTCATCACACTGGTCTGTGTATTTACAGAGACGGATTCAAGCAACAAGGCATTACTAGCAGTTTGTGTAGTATTTTTTGCATTTACGCTTTTTTACCTGACTGGGAAAATCAATAACGCTAAAGATAATGGTCGCAACCGTCAGTTCCATTTTCTACATGGAGCCAGCGTAGTCATTAATCTTTTTCAGCTAGCTACTTTTATATACTTACTAGTCAAGGCATCCTGAAAACAAAGGCGCTCTAGCGTAGCCCTATTAGTCAGACTCAGGTTTATTAGAATCTAGTTCTACGTTCTTTGGAGCGCTTGGCTTTAAGTTTAAAGTGGGTGCTGCCATTTTTTCACCATCCCAGACTTGCCCACACCAACACTCGCCAGCATCGTTAATGATGCAAACACCTGAACCGCAACAGCGCTTATCTGGAGCTTTCATGCTTAAACTTTAATCAGCTGGTGAAATATTCCATAGGCAGCGCCTGTCCATAGACCTGCCACCACAAGAATAGAAATTAAGAAACCTAGTCCGCGCTTAGCGGGATTAAGTTGATAGGCAATCGCATACCAAACTCTAGCAATTAACCAAATTACACCCGAATCACCCGCCCCTTTATCTCCGATGAATATGGCATAGAGCCACAAAGCAGGCAAAAACATGAGAACATTTTCAATCGTATTTAGCTGGATTCGATAGGCACGCTCAAAAAGCTCATGCCCAGATACTGCAGGCGCTTTCACTTGATATTTACCCCTTGCTCTACCAACATTAAAAGTCAACCCAAACATCAATAGAACGGTCAATAGTGTAATAAACGAGGTATAGAGATACTGATTCATCGGTGAGAGCCCATCAAGAAACAAGAATTAAGGCTATTCTAGGGTTTTTATTGACTTGGCGCTGACGTCCAATTCTTTTCATGAATCAAGACTCTCTATTTGTTGCTGACCTCACTCAGAGCAAGTTAAATCTATTACCTAAGGATGGTTGCATTCACTACCATCCAGGCTTTATAAGCACGGCCAATAGCGCCAAGCTCATGGATCGGTTACAACAGTCACTTCAATGGGATGCGGATCAGCTCATGATGTTTGGAAAGTTGGTAATTACTCGTCGCAAAGTAGCCTGGGTTGGAGACCCCAATTGTGCTTACACCTACTCTGGGGTAAAAAAACAACCTCAAGCCTGGACTCCAATACTGTTGGCAATAAAAAGCCAAATAGAAGAGCTTGCCAAAGCAGACTTTAATTCTTGCTTACTCAATTTCTACCATGATGGGACAGATGCTATGGGCTGGCATAGTGATGATGAAAAAGAACTGAACGCGCAGTCTCCCATTGCTTCGCTAAGCCTAGGTGCCCCTCGTAAATTTGCTTTTAAACACAAACAAGATAAATCGACTACTTCCTTATTTCTAGAAAATGGTAGCGCTCTCATCATGCATGCACCTACTCAACAATTTTGGCAGCACGCACTACTCAAAACCAAAACTATTCATACTCCTCGTATTAATATAACCTTTAGAAAAATTACCGTCCACAATGATTGAGCATCAGTCAACAAAGACCTCTGTTGCAATCATTGGTGCCGGTATAGCTGGTCTTAGTTGTGCAACCCAATTAAATGCACTCGGCTTTCAAGTTCAACTCTTTGAAAAGAGTCGTGGTGTCAGCGGTCGCATGAGTACTCGTAATACAGATGAATGGTCAGCAGACCACGGGGCGCAGTATTTCACCGCCAGAGATCCCGTGTTCATTCAGGAGCTTAATAAATGGATGGATGCTGATGTAGCTGCTATCTGGAATCCACGCATAAAGGTATATAGGGCCAATCAATGGCATGAGCACAGCTCTTCTGAAAAACGTTATGTCGGCATTCCTGCTATGAATTCACCAGGAAGATATTTGGCCAAAAGTTTACCCATTCAATTCAATCAAACTATTGATCTCATTGCTTATGAGAATGGTAAGTGGTTACTGCATAGTCAAGAGACTGGAGATATTGAGCAACAATTTGATTGGATTGTTGTTGCCATGCCTGCGCCACAAGCCCAGATCCTTGCTGAACCAATAGATAAATCAATTGAGGAAATTGCCAATCATGTAGATATGCAAGGTTGCTGGACTGTGATGGCAAGATTTACAGGAAAACCTAATGCTCCATTTGATGCAGCTTTTGTAAATGATGAAATTATTAGCTGGATATCTCGAAATAACTCCAAACCCAACCGAACAGGTCCAGAGACCTGGACGATTCATGCCAATCCACAGTGGAGTCAAGAATCGATTGAGTTAGAAAAAGATGAAGCATCTAAGCTGATTCTTGATTGCGCTAAGAAACTTGGTTTTGATTGTGATGAGTCTAATATTGCGATTCATCGTTGGCGTTATGCAAGCGGATATATCAATCCAATTCTAGGCTTTAAACTCCGAGAGGATTTAAATCTGGGGTTTTGTGGCGATTGGCTCAATGGCGGCAGAGTTGAAGGCGCTTGGCTCAGCGGTTTTAAATTAGCGAACGAAATTAGCATTAAGCAACCTCATTTAATTAATAAGGGATAGAAATGTCTTTAGCATCCATTGAATTGCGAGACCTTAAACTCCAAACTCAAATTGGTACCTATGGGCCAGGTGCGATCATTCCCGAGCAACACCTTTTAGATTTAACGCTTTGGATTGATGCAAAACTGGTTCTGATTTCAAAAGATATGATGCAGAATGTTTTTGATTATGGCCCCCTGATTATCGAGATCAACAGGCTTGCAGAAGATTGTCATTACGAAACGCAGGAGAGGCTCATGACCCGCATTACCGAAGCATGTGCAAAATATTCTGAAATTAAAGCAATGGATATTGGCCTTAGAAAATTACCTGTATACGCTGGATCGGGATCACTTGGAGTAAGACTCTCAGTGGATTCATTGACTTTGAATAATCTTAGATCCTCTAGCCCTTCAGAGTAAACATCAAGAGATTGTTGCTTTAGCCTCCTAAAGCAGTCTAAACCCCATTAACATCGTTGAGCTTACAGTGATAACAATAGAACATCATTCGAAAACGTATGAATTTAAGACGCTTGATGAAGCTATGGAATGGGCTAAGGAGCTTGGTGAGTTCGTTACGATTAAATTTAATAATCTAGAAATTGCAGGCAAGTTCGGAGTAGACGGCATCACTAGCGGTAAGTTCTCAAATGGGGAACCTTATACATGGAAAAAACGTAGAAGACATTAAAAAAAACTGATTGATTTTTAGTATCTGTCAGATCAGGCAGCTACTCTGTTAGTCGCAAAAGCGATTAGTCGTGAGCGTTAATTCTACTAAGCACTATCTAGGCAAGATCTTAAGTAATTCTTCAACAGTTTTATACCCAGTTATGGGCATGAAGCTTCTAGGTGAAAAATCTTTCTCACCAATTAGCATAGCTGGCAAACCTTGGAAGCCATAGGTCTTAAATTCTTGCTCATCAGCCATTACATGTTTGGTCAACTCGCCATTTTCAAGTGCATTTTTTAATCGTTGGGCATCAATTCCGATTTGGGAAGCAATCTGCATCACTACCTCTTCATTACTGATATCCAGCCCTCGCAAAAAGAATGCATCAAACAGTGCCCTAGCAAGCTTTAGCGATAAACCCTGCGAATTAGCAAAGTAAACACTTTCTTGCGCAAGCCATGTGTAACTTAGAGTCTTTGGGGTTAAAAGCTCAAGATTCTCCTGCACAACAATGGGCTCAGACTTGGAAGCCTCAAGATTATCGATATAGGATTGTGTAGGCAAAATATTTCCCTCAACCGGAGTTAGCTCAAATGCTCTCCACACTATTTCTAACCTCTCTTGGTATCTTGCTTGTAACTTTTCGAGAACGATCGTTTGAAAATAGCTGTATGGACATTCAAAGTCAGCCCATACCTGAATCTGTATCATTAAATTTTTACCTTTAGCTGTTTAATCATATTCATAATATTCCTTAAAACTGCCTAGCCAGCAACACAGCTACTGCTGATCCGCTACTCACTAAAGCGCACCAGATTTTTAAAATGAATGGCATGGGAAAAAAGACCTTTGAGCTTGCTTCATTTTTATGATTGATTTCATCAGCTTGGCAACGTATCAGTAGCCTAAGTAATTCATCATATCCACCATTTTTTTGGAGGTAGTCAATCTGTTGCTGGTAATGCTGCTCTACAAAAGTCTCAACAGAGGCAATCGTTGCGTATACAGAATTTCTACCAAATAGGGCTGGTATCGCACCAGTCAACCATCCTGCCAAGCGCCAAGGCCCGAGCAATCGACTTCGATACTTTGGTTCTAATATCGACTCTATTAATTGCAAATGCTCTGCCTCAGTCACCCCATGATGCTTGGCGAAACTAATGAGCTCCTGATCTTTGCGTAATTTTGCAACTGCAATAATTCCTTTGTAGATATAGACGGCACCTGTTTCGCCTGCATGATCAGAGCGTAACTCACGTTCTATATGAACTGAATATTCGGGTTGACTACGTTCGATCACAGATCTCATCTCAGATGTACCCTTATGTGACTCAAGATTTCATCATAAAACTGTCTCATCTTTTTTAAAAATCTCATTTTTTTAAAGGTAATTACTAAAATCAAATATGGAGTTGGGCCCTAGCTTTTCTGTTTTTTGTAATTCAGCTTTTGTAATCAGAACGCTTTGTGTATCCCATTTACCCTGTTTAGGGATCTCTTTCAATTGATACTTCTGCGAATCCCACGCCGGGATAGACTCTATTTGAAAAGGCCTTGTTCTGGGATCTTTTGCTGACGATGCTACTGTAATTTTAGATAAGCAATCGCGCATGTATGACTCAAAAGACTCAATGATCTCTTTAGCAAAGTCTGTAATGATGACTTTTCTAGATCTAAATTGATTTACCGCTGAAAACACATCTTTGATTGTCATACTTTGCGGATCTTTAGCTAAGTAATATCCACCCCTACGTCCCTTAGCGGCTCGAATTAAATACGCAGACTTAAGCGCTGAGAGCAAAATTTCCATGCGACTTAACGAAAGATGCTGACGCTTAGCTATATCAATTGCTCTTACTGGAACACCAAAGCGTGAATAGGCGGTGATATCAATTAAGGTATTGATAGTTTGTTCGAGCGACCTATTGATGTACTTCAGCATAACAATTCCTCTTGTTTAGTAACACGACAAAAATGACTTAAAAAGAAGTCGCCTGTAGGCGACTTAAGGACCTTATTGAAGGGTCAAGAGACAAATTGATTTTGTACCTATTAGGGTTTTTACGTATAAGACTACTTATAAAGGGGTTTTTGCTGTCCTGCAGCATAGAGAAATTAAGCGCATACTGAATTCGTATAAACCCTAATACATTTTGTTAAAGGAGTCTTAAATGACACGATTATTAAGCCTCTTAAACCAGATTTTTGCTTATCACAGCATTAATCATGATTTAGAGCAGTTCATCATTAGCCAGAGTCCCAGCAGCCATCAACAGTTAGAGCGACTGCTCTTCGGCTGCCAGCACCAATACGCTGTCATCAGGAGGATTTAAATCATGAAAAAAATGACGAAGTGTTTAAACAACGTGGCAACAGCTTTAATCGAGGCACGCAAAGCCTACTTTAATCGCCATTTAAACCACCTTTTAGGCTCATGATCTTAAGTTAGCCCAGAGAAAGATGAATTTAACCGTCTTTCGCTACAGTTATGGAAAAAATATCTACCACTTAGGTTGAATAAAAAAGGAGAAATACTGTGCCCTTATACCGCGCCAGTTTATTGTTTAGTTTTTTATTGGTCATGAACAACGCTTCATCTACTCAGCCAATTTCTAAAGATTATCAAAAGATGTGTGTTCGCGAACAAGTGTCGGAACATCAAGGCATTAAAGGAAAAGTCCTTACCGAAGAGGACTTTGCAGCCTACTGCACTTGCCAAGCTGACTTCATTAATAAAAATGCGACCAATCGACAAGTTAATGAGTTGGTGATGGATCCCAAAGTTAAACCAGAATGGCTAAAGGTTATAGAGTTAAAAGCAATGAAGACCTGCATCACAATTGACCCAAAGATGGGTACGTAGGAAATTATATCTTCCTACCTACTCCTCAAGAGCGCAATTAAAGTCAGCCTGCTCTGGCTGTAAAGATTGATGAGGATATTTCAAAAAATTTTCTCGATGCCTTCTGTAGAACAAAAGTCCTTCTTTGAGACTGCTTACTGTAGCACCTTGTTCAAGCATCTCATCCCATAAATTCCAATCCTCTTGGGGATGCATTCCATCTTCATATCTTTTTTTATAACCAATTTTTTGTCCAAAAGCAGTACGGTACAACATGGATCCGTGATGCTGATATTGGCGATTCCAATAAAGGTCTCCTTGATAGGGCACAGTTTCACCAGGCACCCTATTTAAGATCTCTTCTTTTAATTCACCTGTAACGACAATATCGTAAGTGAGAATATCGGTGCTTGCATTGGATAACAACTCAATTGCATCTGATCGCAACCAATTATCAGCACCTATGAAAAGTACATATTCTGTTTTGATCTGAGATAGGATGTCTTGAAAATTATCTACAACACCTAAATTATCTTTCCTTAATATATATTCAATGTCTGGGTATATGCCTGGCAAATGATCGCAATCCAAGCCGCCATCATCTACAAATAAAATCCTTGCGGGCGGAGTAGTTTGAGAAAGTAGCGACTCGATGCAATGCGCTGCAAGGTGTCCGTACCTGTAGGAGGCAATAACGACAGTAATCATATTGAGTCGCATTAGAGCACATAACTGTGTCATTGATGGCAATTGAGTCTTTGCTAGGCCAAAAGACAATAATCTAGAAATCAACTATCCTAAGATCTTTGCTAATTTAGATAAATTTTCTTATTAATTTCACATTAACCAACTTTATGAGTCTTAAAAATGAAATATTTTCTATTTCTCAGCTTATCTTTTTTTAGCCTGCTGAGCCTAGCCAGCGGTGAAGACACCTATAAAGCTGTTTGCTCGAGCTGTCATGCCACTGGTTTAAATAAGGCTCCTATGGTGGGCGATAAAAAGCAATGGGGTAAGTTAATTAAAGAGGGTCAGGCACATATTACTTCTGATGGTTATTACGGCGTAAGAGCGATGCCAGCAAAAGGTGGAAAGCCAGACCTATCCGTTCCAGAATTTGCTTCTGCGGTTGTCTATATGGCAAATCAAGCGGGTGCCAATTGGAGCGAGCCTGATGAAGCAATGCTGAAAGAGATCAATAAGCGTATTGCTAAAAAGTCCTCAAAATCATGAGTTTTGTTTTACGCTGCTACAAGCTAAAAACCGATAAATAATCAATCGGCTCATTATTCAGCCAATGGCCTCAGAAAGTTTTAAGCATGAGTGCGCAAAAAAAATACCAACCTTAGAGTTGGTATAGCGATGAATGATTAAGAGAATTATTTATTCATCAGCTTGCAAATGCTATCCGAAATAGCAACCATGAAATATAGCACCATGCCGCTCACAAAAACTAAATACTCACCGCTACTGAAATATTGCAGCAAGCCAATTAATACTATGCCAAAGGCAAGAACGCTAAGTGTGGTTTTAGCAAACATCGTAATTCTCCAAAAGATTGCATTATTACTTAATATCTTAAGGCAAAAAGAAATTTCATGCTGAGAAGTCTTGAATAATTAAATCGAAGATTCAATTCAGTATCAGCACCATTACTTGAAGTGGCGCTCAAAAAAATACCAACCCGAAGGTGGTTTTGATTGTCCTACCCGACACATAGTTTACGTTTTATACCGGACACATACTTTACAGTTTTTGGCATAGGAGGGACCACTCTATGCCGTGGAATGAAAGTACGAAGATGGACGAAAAGCTCAAATTTGTGTCTCGTTACCTCGATGGCGAGAAGATTACTACCCTGTGTCAGGAGTTCGGTATCTCTAGAGTGACTGGCCATAAGATCATTGATCGTTATAAAGATAGTGGTTTAGAAGCCTTTACGGATCGCAGTAGACGACCCTTTCGGCAAGCCAACCGGCTGCCCTTCCAGGTCGAGCAATTGATCGTGAACCTCAAAAAGGAGTTCCCGACCTGGGGCGCTCCTAAACTGCGAGACCGCATCCACACCCACTATCCGCAGCTAGTTTTGCCAGCTAAGAGCACCGTACACGCTGTACTGGATCGCCATGGCCTAGTCAAAAAGAAACGGCGCCGGTATGGCAAGCTTGAAGGTACCGCATTAAGCAATACTCAATCCCCTAATGCCCTATGGTGCGTAGATTACAAAGGCGAATTTATGTTGGGTAACAAGCAATATTGTTATCCCTTAACGGTGACGGACTATGCCTCTCGCTTTTTGATTTGCTGTGAAGGTTTAGAGAGCACCCGTGAGGCGCAAGCCTTTACCGTCTTTGAGCAACTCTTTAAGGAGTATGGCCTGCCAGGCTCTATCCGCTCGGACAATGGGGTGCCCTTTGCTAGCCCCAATGCCATTTATGGTCTGAGCAGTTTGTCAGTTTGGTGGCTCCGCTTAGGGATTGGCATTGAGCGCATTAAGCCGGGTAATCCTCAGCAAAATGGCCGGCATGAGCGCATGCATTTAACGCTCAAGCAAGCGACGACTAAACCACCCGCCAAAACACTGTTGCAACAACAAGATAAGTTCGAAGACTTTATCTATGAGTACAACTATGAGCGGCCCCATCAAGCACTGGAGATGAAAAAACCTGCGCAGCTCTATACCCCATCAAGTCGAAAATATGAAGGATTGCCAGATGTCAGTTACCCCTTCCACGATAAAACAGTCACTGTGACTAAATGCGGCAGGATCTGTCTGGGCAATCAAAAGATCCACTTTAGTACCGTGTTCGCTGGTCATGACGTGGGCCTGCGCCAAGTCGAAGACGATGTGTGGTTAGTGAGCTTTATGGATTACGATATGGCTTACTTTGATATGGAGTCTCACAAGGTTAGTGCCCTAGAGAATCCATTTGGTCCCAAAGTATTGGGGGTGTGATTGGTAAATGTGTAAACCATGTGGTCGGTACCGGACGTAAAGCATGTGTCCGGTACGGACCTTTGCTTTACTGGTGGGCCCACCAGGACTTGAACCTGGGACCAAAGGATTATGAGAGCAGACACCCAAGGTAGACCCTTATAAACAGGGGCTCTGCGGGTGGTCAGTAGCGGTGTGTAAGCAAATGTGTAAGCAAATTCATGGATTTAAAGGAAGTGGCCTCTCACTCTTTGGTTTCGAAAACCACAGGAATTTTGGAGCAACTGTCTAACACCTCGTATGGCAATGAATTATGACGAATCCGTGTCACTTAAAAATGTCTGGTAAATGCGATCTAGAGGCCTATTTATATGACTCTAAAGAATAAGCCTACTATTTCTGATGAGGGCTTTTCAGTTCAGTCAGCATAAAATGTAATTTATTTAGGACTGTTATCCCACTCTTTGATATAACGCGATAAGAAGTTAATAGTACCCACTTTGTGCTTTAGAGTCTCTTTCACTATATCGCCAATGGAAACCACGCCGATCAATTCATTATCTTCAATTACTGGTAGATGGCGGATGCTGTTGGCAGTCATTAATTCCATGCACTGCTCTAATGTGTCCTCTAAAGTGACCTTTAAAAGATTGGTACTCATAAAATCTTTTACCAAGACTTTTTGTGGATCATGGCCACCTAAACAAACTTTGATAGCACCATCTTGCTGAGTGAGAATTCCCACCAACTTTGTTTGCTCGATGACGAAGATAGCTCGAACATGATGATCTCGCATCTTTTCCAAAGCCCTAGCTACATGTTCAGTAGGCGCAACTGTGTACAAAACATTGGTTTTAGTTGCAAGACAATCTTTCACTGAAGGCATTTACTACCCCTTCTACCCCACAGGGAATCTAATTAATAACAAGATTCTTCAGCTTGACCAAGGAATATGTAAATAGCGTGACAAATCAGGAATTGAACGAAATTAGGGCATTTAAAATTGAATATTCAGGATGTCAGAGTTTTGCAAATTGATGCTATAGCCCCATCCTTAATCAATTCCCATACAGTTAGCATAGTAAGTAACTGTTGCAGGCCAATCTGAAAATACCCCCTTGACACCAACTTGCCTGGCAAGCACATCTAAAACCTCATAGATTTGCCCATCGCCATAAATTGCCGCTTTAATAGACTGGTGATACCAAGCTCCACCTTTATTCATTGGTCCATCACGCTCTAATGACCAAGTAATGATATTTAAACCCGCATCTTTTGCCGCTTTAGCGTAAGCCGATGGAATAATTTCTCCATTGCTGCTAGTTGTCAACAAAACCCATATAGGGGGAGCGATGTAACGCACTCCTTTAGCATAGAGCTCTTGCATGCTTGGTTTCAACATTTCAGGCTGAGCCGCATTGAACCCTTTCTGCTCATATCTGCCGTCCAAATAAATTGCCTGCTTTCCAAACTCTGGTTCATTCTGAACCCAGTAAAACACATCATTCAAATTAAATGACTGTGGAAAAACATCTTTAGGAGAAACACCAGCCTGCTTATATTCATTAATCAGCGCTTGTGCATATTGCTCTTGGGTAAAACCTATATAGGGCATTGGCACAACCGCCTCTTTTAATTCAGGAGTAAATTTACCGCCAAATTGTTTAAATAAAGCAATAGACTCCTGATGCGTTAATAAAGTGCCGCCAGCCTCGGAGTACAATTCGGTCCTCCAAGATGGTGTACCTGCCATGTAGGATTGAATATTCTGGGCGTTTTTATTAAATCCGTCCATCTTGCCACGCAGAGTTTTAAATTCTTCTAGAGTGATATCAGTCGTTCGACACTCAGCTAGCGCAGGCTCGGTGCCATTTGCCGGAGTAAAAGGCTTCGTACACTTCTCTCGTAAGTTGGTTAATAAAATATTAGTTGTTCCTTGCAAATCATTTTGTGCGTGACGGCAAACCAACTGCTTATCTTTAGTAAAAGTGACATCACATTCAAAAATACCAGCCCCCATCAATGCGGCTGCTTTATTAGACTGCACTGTATGCTCGGGAAACTCTAAAGGAGCGCCACGGTGAGCAATTGAAAATGAAGATCGATGGGGAGTAATCCCAGTACAGCTTTTTAACTGACTTTTTAAGGGCCCATCTTTCATAGCATCGATTAGATAATAGGGCCTGACCCCGAACTGAATTTCTTGCGCAAATCCTAGCGGGCTACTTAAAAGCAATAACGCTACAAACCAAGGGCTTAGTTTTATAGGAAATCGTTTTTCTATATTTGTCATAAATCATCAACCTATTGCTTCAAAGTGGCTCTATTTATGATCTTACTCATTGATAACCACTGCTATATGGGATTTAATGACTTGTTCAAGCTGCTCGCTTGTTAGGTAGCAGATAGTTGCCTTCGATTTAGTAACCTCAAACTGCTCATCTTCTATAGCCTTAATTGGGTACATTCCCGCCTTCAAGGGCGTCAGACCAATCACATCATCATCAAGAACTGTTTTGGCTAAAAAACTGTCAAACACTTTTAATTGCATATTGCGATTTTACAAAAAGAATATGACAACTCTTTTAGACAAAATAATTATGAAGACTTCAGAATTTCTACATGGTGAATTATTGCTCACCTCCGCACCCAATAAAGACCTCTAGCACTACAAAAAATATCTCGTTTTTTGTCATAAAAGTGCCATTGAAAATTCATGTGAGAGCTGTTAAATGATTTCCCAAGGAGATTTTCTTGGGAATGTAGCACTTTAAATCATTCACAAAGGAGATTAGCCATGCAAGAGCAGGAAGGCAATACTGAACCATCTGAACTTACTCGCATTAGCAGAAAACTAGAACCCGAAGATCGTTTAAAAGATCGCATGATCATTAGACATCTCAGACAAAGTCAAAATAATTTCTTATTTAATTTTGATGAGCCTGTAAATATTAAAAAACAAGTTGGGGTGAGCCATGAATAAAGATATTCTGTTTCATACTCCAGGACTAGGCACCTATTTGACCTTATCTGGTATTGCCATAACTGCTACTGTGCTAATAATGTGCTTGACAACCTAACAACGCAGTTCATGTTGAAAAGCCACCCGATGAACTGACCCCCAGTAGTTGGACAGTTTAGTTAGGTTAGCACAAGGGATTGAGTTCGGTATTGCACCGGGCTCAATCCCTTTAGTTTTTGCTTGATTCGATCATGGTTGTAGT
>NZ_JACVOW010000006.1:0-9997 GCF_018882265.1 Polynucleobacter sp. AP-Feld-500C-C5
ACTTTGATATGGAATCTCATAAAGTTAGTGCCCTAGAGAATCCATTTGGTCCCAAAGTATTGGGGTGAACGGCAACTGTAAACTATGTGGTCGGTACCGGATGTAAACCATGTGTCCGGTACGGACCGTCGGGTGTTTGGCCTGCCCAGCACGATTCGAACGTGCGACCTACGCCTTAGAAGCTTTAAAAATGAGCTAAAACAATAGCTTAGACAATGACATAAGCCTAGCAAGATCAGGTGTAGAGTACGCACCGAGAACCTTGGCATTGGATGGAATGCTAAGAAGTCGGGATGGCATCCGCAGGCGGTCGAGTGGTTAAGTGTAGAAATTTGTCGGGTTAACCGACAAAACATGATCTGAGATGAGAGGCAGCTACAGACGAATTGGAGACAATCAAAGATTAGGGCTTTGAAAACTAAGCTAAATTGCCATAGCTCTGAAGTCGAAACATTGGGCATGCTTAAACCTTTAAGAAATTCTCGTTTTTCAACACCGTTCCAGCATAATAGTCTCGTACAGAAACATTGGGGGCTCGCGTGACACACTCAATTATCCTTGCTATCGTCGCTGTGATCGCTACGACTTATACAACAGCGTGGGCTCAGAGCCCGGCGAAAGCAGTAAGTGAGGTTCTACCCCATGACAAAACAACCCTTGTAACCATTGCCGACGCTCGCAGTGGCATCGCTCAATGGGTTGACCTTGGTGAACCTGGCGATTCGCCCGGTGATATTTTTGTGTTCGACCAACCATTGTTAAACAACAATCACGAGCCAATTGGTAAAAATAGCGGTTTCTGCATTCGCACGCTGCCCGGTAAATTTAGTGAATGCCAATGGACGCTGACCTTAGCAGATGGCACTATCACCGTTGCAGGCCGGGAATCCGATACTAGAACCTCGATGATCCCAGTCATCGGTGGCTCAGGTAAATATCTATTGGTCCGCGGGGTGATGGCAACCACCCCAAACTTAGATAAAACATTTACCCAGATTCTCACGCTTTACTGCTTTAGGCAGGATAGAACGACTGGAGCGTGTCAATGACTTTTTGGTACTAGGTGGAATCCACCAGACCATCAAGAATTCTTATCCTGCCTCTAGACTGCTAATGGCAATACCACAGCAAACTTAGGGCCCTTACGAAAGTCATCTAGCGTATTTAATTAATTCCACAAAATCCTCTTCAAAAACTTCGCCAATCTCCTTATAAATCAACTTGTTTTTAGCATCAAGAATTAGTAGCACAGGAACCCCACGAATTTTCCCAATAGCTTGATTTAGTTCTGGCGTCATCATTGCCGCTGGAAAACTATAGTGATTTTGCCGCATGTATTCTTTGGCAATTGCCGGCGTCTTATCTATGGAAATAGTCACAATATTCATAGATCCAGGTGGAATACGCTTAGAGAAGCTCTCTAGATAATTATTTTGGCGCTTGCAAAATGGACACCAAGATGCCCATAATTGAATAAGTGTATTTTTTGTATTATTTTTGGGGATTTCAAAATAGGCGCCATCTAAAGTTTGGATTCTCTCGAATGGTAATGTTTGGCCAATCTCAATTGCCATTACTGTGCTCGGCACAATAATGCTGTATACAAAGATGATTGCGGCAACAAGGAATTTGATTGGCTTTAGCATTTAGGGTATTTAGCAGAAGAGTTTAATTGGCATATTAACCAATGCTTAATCTACTTTATATGAGTCCGCTAGATAAAAATAGCCCAACAAGTGGGCTATTGAGATTCTTGGTGGCTCGGGGCGCATTCAAAAATTAGCCACTTACTAGATGAATTTAAGTGAGTCACCTGGTTGATAGTTGATAGACTGTTTGTATTCTCTAAGGCTTAATTTTGGTTGAAGCTTGGATACTAACAGCGTGTTTGCCTCTTTCCAGCCTGCAATTAATTGTTCCATGGCTTTGGCTCTATCAGCGAGCCTTAGGTTCTCGAGCGTGAGCTCTTCTATACGCTGTTCTTCAGGTTCATATCTTTTGTCCATGACTAGACTCCTAACCTTTTACAGAAGTTCAGTCTATCCCTCTCATAGTCAATATAGTTAGTTTTAGATATAAAAATAGTAATTAGCACTAAAAAGCAACACTTGATACTAGTGAAGCTGTCCTAGTTTTTCTATTAATTGTGCCAATAGCCCCAAGGGCTCTAAAGAACCTGTGTTGTCGCTCTCAAGATCAAGATCTTCCCAATTAAACTCATTTGAAAAATGGGCTGATTTAATGATCAACTCATAACTTGAAGAAGTAATTGTAGGGTCAGTACTGACATATACCAGCAATGGTATTTCAACTCGAGAGATTGCTTCAATGAGATTAGATACTTCTATGGGATTCAAATCACGGGTATGCAAGACATTATCACTACGCTTAATCGATAAAGTAGATTTATCGTCAATTGTAATATTGTAATGATTAATGCCTAGCTCAATCCAGGCTGACATCTCAATAGCAATGGGATAGGTTTTCATTCAACTTCCCTCACAGTGTGATGTGAGTTCCATCACACAATGGGCCATTAGCTGACTGTTTGCAGCCACAGAAATAAACTGTTGTACTCTCTGATGCAATAAATTCCAAATGGCTTAAATCTGTTCGCTGATGTGACCTATCACAAAAAGGCTGACTATTACTTAAGCCACAACTGCACCAATAGTAAGTCTGGCCTTTGACCACCTTTACTGGATAAGGTGTATTTTTGGCTGTCTTCTTTTCCATGTTAACTCCCTATAGAAATTATTGATAGAAGTGCTTACTCATATGACCACTCGTAACCCACATCAACGATTTCTAATACATACCCAAAATGATGCAGGCAATTGGTATTCCAGTCTTTATGAAATGCTATTAAAGTCGTATCGCAGCGATGGCGATTAATTAAATTGAGCAGGCCATGATCTTTGCTCTCAATCTGCCCATCTTTGGATTTTACAATCACATAAATTGCATGTTTTCCACTCATGACAACCTCAGCAGGTTCAATGATGGTTTTAGATTACTCTAGTAATCACGCTTAGGGAAGAAGATTTGCAATATCAATATAAAGTGGGCAATTCCTTATCTTGACTTGTAATTTGGTGCCATGCAATAGAATTTCACCTACTAAAAAACTACATAATTAGTTAGACAAACTTCCTCATTAGGTTCAGCATAAGTTGATGTTGATGGGTTTGTTGAGCACGCCTTGGTCCCGTCTCGATACAGCGTGAATCAATCCATCCATTAGCAACCATTTTTCCGCTTTGATAGGAGGATGCCATGGGTACCCAAAATTTACAAATTGAAGAAGATAGCTTGACTGAGAAATTTTCTGAACTGCAAAGCAATGATTTGGTACAAGAGCGATTAATTTGGCAACATTTAACAAAGCGCAAAATCAATGAAATGAATCATATCCCGGATGAAAGCTATGCAGACTGGGGCGATGATTGAATAGCCGAATATGAAAATAACCGTCTATCGTTACAAAGTGTATGACTACCAACATGATGACCATGCTTACATTCCACCGCACTATGCGACACGAGACTATATTGAACAACTAGAAGGAACGACCATCATTGAGTATGACCATTTAGAAGTTGATGAATCTGATTTAGACGCTCTTGGCCGGATTATAGTTAAAGAGGGCTAACTGGCTAAGTTTCCTTTTAAAGAAAACTTCAATCAGAGCTCTCCAATCAGTTTTTCTTCTTAAAAGTCGCTTCAGTAATCGGCATATGGATAACAACACAACATACGTCATCAAAGTGTTTGTAGGCAGATACCTTCACCTCGAACCATCTTTTATCTCCATTGCTGTGGCAAGGATATTTTGAAGTAAATGTTTTTGTGTTTTCCGCAATAACTGCACGAATCGATCTAGCCACTTTGTTAGCTTCCTCAGAGCCTGGTCCCATTGCTTTCTCACAAACAGCAAGATAATTGACGCCCTCACATCCTAGGCTTCCCCCTTTTAATTTTGGATATAGCATGGCAGCAGATCGCCATGCACTATTAACCAAGATAATGACGCCCTCTGAATTTAATACAGCCGCAAGGGGTGTAACAAAGTTCAAAGCAGCTTGTGCCAACATCTCTATTTTTCGTCGCCCATAGGCATCTACTTTTGCCCTATCTTGCTCGCTCTCAATCGCTACATGAATGCTGGCTTTCTCGGTGACAGTCGTAGAGTAAATAAACGATGCATCTAAGTCAAGCCAGGCAATTAAAGTCTTCAGTCTTGTTGTCTCTGGAATTGATTGGCCGTTGATCCATTTTCTTGCTGTTTCACGACTGATTGGCTTTGACTGAAAGTTACGTAGATTAAATTCAATCGCTAATTTACTGGCCGTAGGTATTTCTCCGAACCGATTGATCAGTCCAGCTCTAAAAGCTAAATGGAAACGCTCGATCACGAATTGGTTGATAGTGAAAACTCCCTAGGATGTTTCCTTGCCAATCTAACATCATGTACCTTTTATAGCCCTATGTCAGATTTATTATATTTGCCAACTTGAACTTGGCAAGCTATGAATTATTTGATTTATTTTATTCAGAATAATCATTAGTAAAATAAGGAGCTATAGATGACTAAACTGACATACGCCAATGCCATACAAAAACTAGAGTCAGGTAATTCATTCACCCTAAAAGATATGAAGGACCTATCTTATGCAGATCTCGATAAGCTATTTGAAGATATCAAATATTGGAAGGTCTACGGCAATATCGACACAAAAATTAATGAAGTAAAGCGATAGCAAACATCATGCTGGAATACTTATCCAAGATCGACAAAGCAAGATCAATCAATAAAAGCTATCACGTAAATGATAGACAGGCCTTCATCCTCGACTATATATGTGAAAAATATCTTACCAATAAGGCCTGCCACGTTAAAGAGATTATTTTACTAAAAACAATAGGATCTCAGGCAACGCTTCATGCAGTTACGAAAGAGCTGGCTAGACTAAATCTGATTAAGATTGGGATCGATTCGGTTGATAACAGAATAAAAAATGTTCTACCAACTTCTCTAGCTCTAAAACGTTTAAAGACTTTAGTAGCTATTTTCAGGAATAGCCCCTAAGTTATATTGAATCACTGACAATACCCGAGACACTTGCAAACTTCGCTTGGTACTACTTTTCAAATACTACCGGAGAAAGCCCAACGTTATAACTATGATGCCTAACCAGGTTGTAAAACATTTTAATGTAATCAAAGATATCCACCCTTGCTTTTACCCTGCTGGAATGCCATATTTATTAATCAAGGCATACAGGCTATGAGACGAAATACCTAATCTAGAAGCGACGTCTTGAAATCAAAACCTCACTCAAGCACTTGCTTGAGTTCCTCTAACTTAAACTCTTCTGTTAATGGTCTTTTTGCACTCATTAAACACCTTCTAATAAACTAAATATTATGCTAGATAATGTCTATATAAGTGATAGCGATTCAAACTCGTGATCCGAGTTACCACTTATATGATGTACGTTGGTACCTTTGTCTCCAAAGCAAAATTATTTATCTTATTTCCAATTCTTTTAATGCTTTATTTAAATACACAGATAGCTTTTGAAAATGCTTATCTGCTTTTGCTGTTAAATAAATTAATTTTTTTCGGCCGTCAAGCTTTCCTTCTCGAAACTCAACATAACCTTTAGTACTCAAACTTTTTAATCGTTTATGAATCGTCGCTTGTGAACCAAATTGCCATAGAACTAGGAGATCCCCTACCAATAGATCATCGCCCTTAAATGTCATCAATAAAATATGATTCAGCAACTGCTCCTCTACAAGATCAATTTTATGATTAGCATTAATCCAATTTAAAGAAGTTGAGGCATTTAGATATTTAGCAAAAGCCAACGATTTGATCGAAATCATTTTTTACCGCCTAAATTAATTTAATAATTTAGTCACTATATAGGGTATTAATAAATATTTATGTCTGCTACCGTACACAATGACGAGATGTTGATGAGTAAGACTTACTTCTGTTAGAAGAGAAAAACTTGCTTCACTTATTAGCACAATATCGCTCTTCCACCTTTTAATTGCCTTTGGTGCTCTATAAAACTAAATGGATGTTTGCTGTTAGCAGCTCTGATTCAGCGGGGTGCGTAATAAATAATTTTGATTAGCTGGTAAAAAAATTTACCCGAAAGTTAGACGCTGAGCAAAGTCTAAAAGAGCGAATGATACTTAGACATCCAATAAAAACCAACTTACGTTGCAATGCAATTGGGTAATAATCTATCGTATTCTTTTTTCACAACCTTATAGCACTCACAGCTACGCTGTTCTAGGCCAGTTCGATTTAAGAGAGTGATGTGACCACGGGCATATTTAATTAGACCTGCCTTTTGGAGTTTTGTTGCTGCCTCAGTTACCCCTTCCCTGCGAACGCCCAGCATATTGGCAATAAGCTCCTGCGTCATAATGAGCTCATTCCCTGTTAGACGATCGGCGCTTAGTAATAACCATCGACATAATTGCTGATCTAAAGAATGGTGCCGATTGCAAACCGCAGTTTGTGTCATTTGACTTATGAGTGCTTGGGTGTAGTGTAGTAGAAGGTGCATTACTGGACCAGATCGATTAAATTCGTCCAATAAAATACTAGACTTGATTTTGTAACCAAAGCCTGCACTTTGGACAACGGCCCTGCTAGTAGATGTTTCACCACCCATAAAAATTGATATGCCCACTAAACCTTCATTACCTACTATAGCAATTTCGGCAGATGCTCCATTTTCTAATCCATACAATAAAGAAACAATTGCAGTGGCCGGAAAGAAAACATGAGTCATCTTCACTCCTGGCTCATATAAAACCATACCAAGTTCCATGTCAACCAGTGTGAAGTGAAGCAGTAACCTCTTCCATTCTTCTGGGGGAAAGGAATTGAATAATTGGTTTTGTTCTTTAACTAAAAGCATTTATTCTTTATATATATTTTATGTAACAGATCACTTAATGCTACTATAACTATTATAGTTACTATAGATTAAGTCTGTTCGATAGCGCACATAAGGATTGAGAGCAAACCGTTATGGTTGACCCCGTACATATTTAAGCTTTTCCCCAAATATATCTCTTGTCCAATTAAGGCGGATTATTTTATCGGAGTGACTGGGGCCTTTCCGCGTCCAAAATAAAGATCAATTAACACTCGACCGACTTCATGATCTAAATACGAGTTCATACGAGGATCCCAAAATTGCCCTTTATCGGCATCATAGAATACCTCTCTGCCATCATATTGTTGTGGCCCATACAAATGATGAGTTATGATCTTTTGAAACAACTGTTTCTTGTTCATTTTTTTATCCCTTCCTTGAAACGAAGCTAAGCATAATTAGGGTGAGTAATTGAACTATGTTCGAAATCTAGGGCAGTAGATTTAGCAGGACGCCAAATCAGCTCGTAGGTTTGTTATAGACAGTCTAGTTATTTCTTGCTAATAATTATGTGCGGTACCATCCATAAGAAATTATTTTTATTACTGGATAGGAAGAGTAGCAATTTATAAAAAATAGCCCAACAAGTGGGCTATTAAGTTTCTAAGTAGCCCCGTGCGGGACCGACTAGGGCAAAAGGATATTGAATCCAAAATTACTTTCGCTTATTCACAGCATCTTTAAATGCCTTACCTGACGAGAATTTAATTGTCTTAACAGCTGGAATATTAATCTCCGCTCCAGTCTGCGGGTTACGGCCAATGCGAGCGGCCCGCCTACCAGATTTGAAGGTACCAAAACCAACTAATTGCACATTATCCCCTTTGGAAACAGTTTTGATGACTGTCTCCATGACGACTTTAAGAACTCGCTCTGCAGATGCCTTTGAAATATCAGCATTTGTTGCAATTTTTTCTAATAATTCTGGTTTATTCATTACGTATCCTATCGTTTTAAGAAAATCCAAAATAAGTAAGCAATACAGTTACTCTGCATTCAAATCTAGGGCGGTAGGTTTGGCAGAATGCCAAGTCAGCTCGAAGATCTGTTCTATCAAGTCTAGTTATTTTTAACTACTTCTTATGTACGGTAACAATCATAAGAAGTTATTTTTATTACTGAATAGTAAGAGTAATAATTCTTAAAATAGCCCAATAAGTAAGCTATTGTGATTCTTGGTGATCGGGGCAGAATCGACCAGGGTCTAGCTTGATCCTCTACTCTACCGACCTCTATTGACCTTGATTTCAACCCGTCGATGCAACACACTATAAATTGCGTAAGCGCAAGGAGTGTTGCCCATGAAACAACGACCTCGAATCTATTACACAGCTACCCAGAAGGACTTAATGTGGGAGCGCTGGAAAAAGGGAGATTCTCTCCAGCAGATTGCCCAGTTATTTGATCGCAATCATTCGTCCATACAAGGCATCTTTGTGCAAACTGGCGGCATTAGACCCCCAGAGCGAACTCGATCAACCTTGGCATTAACTTTGGCTGAGCGTGAAGCAGTCTCACGTGGTCTGGCAAGAGGTCAATCCATGAGATCGATTGCTACCGAGTTAGGTCGAGCGCCTTCCACTTATTGGAGCTGGATTGAGCCTGTGCATTTTGTACACCGGCAGGCAAGAGAGTACTACCTATAACGGCCGCTCCTGATGTTAGTAAATCACGGCGAGACTGATTTTTTGGTTCAATGTTAGATGAAGTTTTCAAATTGATTCTCATTGTTTTATTATTGGCAGTGACAATATCAGGTCCATATGAAAGTTTCCTGGTTACTTGCACTCCTTTAGGGCAGTGAAAAATCAGATTTTTTGACTAGATCTGATCGGCCAGTCATGCTTTTGGCCTGCCCAGCACGATTGGAACGTGCGACCTGGGTCATAGAGGCTGATTGCAACTACTGGCATCCGCAGGCGGCTGGATGGTCCGATGGCAAAGATGTCGGTTAAACCGACACTAAAGTGTGAGGGCCTAATGCATTCAAAGTCTCATTTTATGAAGCATTGAGCTTTAAGGCCCGAATAGACTGAATTAACTTACTAAACTGAACCTTGTCTTGTGAATCTATCGGCTTAGCATCATTAGTTTGTGAATTAAGCAAATATTCAGCTTCTTCTAGCTCACGAATAAAGTCAATCGCAGCTTGGGCCTTTTGCTTTTCAGTGCCTGGCACTAGCTCATAGATATTCAAATAGAGAGAAGCCAAACTCCTATTTTGTAATTCAGGGCTCAGCGGAAACTTACTTTTAAATAATCTGTTAAGTGCATCTTTAGCGTCACCCACAGTTTGAGCACGACGCAAAGCAAATTCCATATTATCAAGGCGATTTTCAATCTCAAACTTGTAGATTACCAATTGTTCACGCTTTTTTTGCTGCGTATCATAATTATGCTGAATTTGCTGAATTAATCCTGCACCACCAGTGATCACCACAGAAGATAGCAGCAGGGTTCCTACCGAGCTATTGAGAAAGCCCATCACCTGGGTTCCTAACTTGGCTTTTTCCTCTTTAACCTCTGTAACGACATCATCTACTGTTTTTGAGACGGCTGCACTAGCTTCTTCTAACGTTTTTCTAAACGCATGACGATGAGTCTCTTCAGCTTCAATAAGTTTTTTCTGATCATCTGACAACATCTATAGATTCCTATTAAAAAATTGATGATGGGATTAGTTTTTAGTCAGCTTACTTCTTCCATACATAAAAAACTTCTTACCAACAAAGTTTACCGTCAAAGAAATAATAGCGGTAACAGCTCCAGTCACAATTGCTTCAATTGTATAGCTACCGAAATGCGTTGGATGTATTAATAAGTCAGCAATAAAACACATTCCACCAGTAATACCTGCAACTACATATTTATTACCAAACCAGTGATAAGTAAACAGCGAAAGTGAACTGCTGTCAATTTAGGTCCATTACCAAAGAGAGTTTTTCTATAGTAAATCATTGCAGCATCATAGGTTGATTCTGGATGATTCTGGGTACTTGGGTTTGGGGTGCTGGTGGTCTGTAACCTAA
>NZ_JACVOW010000007.1:0-1711 GCF_018882265.1 Polynucleobacter sp. AP-Feld-500C-C5
TAATACGCCACTCTTTACTAAAAATCTTGAGGCTCTATATCTAAAAATGCATGAGCGTTATCAACAGAATCTAGAACCAGACCATATATCTATCGACTAAGCAGTGTTTTGGTGTGGTTAGATGTATGACCCTCAGAACCCTGCATATTTTCTTGAAGAGTCAACCATGTTTCTTAGCTGTTTTTAGTAGATATTAAACTTTTGCCTAAAAGGTCATATTATTTAAGAGCCGATCCATTTTGACCCCTCTTGGCATGCACTTAAATACTATAATTGTTGAATATTTTTTATCGCTACTAATTATTGGGACCAAAAAATGAAAAAATTTCTACACGTAGGATGCGGCCCTCAAACTAAGAGTGGATTAAAAGGTTTTAGCTCCGATGATTGGCAAGAAATTCGTTTTGATATTGACCAGAATGCCAATCCCGATATATTGGGTACACTAGTTGATATGACAGCGGTCTCTTCTGATAGCTACGATGCCATTTTCTCTTCTCATAACATTGAACACGTTTTTCCACATGAAGTTCCTCTTGCTCTAGCTGAGTTCTACAGAGTTTTGAAACCAGATGGTTTCGTTGTAATAACTTGCCCAGATTTGCAAGCTGTATGTGAAGCGGTTGTCGAGGATAAGCTGCTAGAGCCTCTTTATGAGTCGCCAGCAGGACCAATCTCGCCGATAGATATTTTGTATGGTCATCGAGGCTATATAGAGCGAGGAAATCACTATATGGCTCATAAGTGTGGCTTTACATACTCCGCCTTAGGTGGCGCTTTTTTATCCTCTGGATTCAAAGAAATTTTTGGCGGAAGAAGGCCTGATGCCTTTGACTTATGGCTTGTGGCATTCAAAGCTGATACCAACCCAGAGAAAGCCAAGATATTTGCAATGAATTTTCTTCCCTAATAAAAAATATTTAATTGCTTAAAAGATTATCCAAGGATGGGATTTTTATCTTGGCCATTTAGTTGATAAATTTGAGGTTTTATCCCAAGTCTTCACTTAACTTAGTTTTCAATCATAGTAATTTTATCAATACCATAAAATGAAGGAATGAGTCCTCAATTTCAACTAATCCTTCAGCAAGCTATCAAAGCCTTTCAGTGTGGCAACCTAGATGGCGCTCAATTAATTCTAAAAAAAGCATTACAAGAGGATTTAGATAGCGCTAATACTATTTTTGAATTAGGTTTATTTTTTGCCCAAAAAAATAAACTGGATGAGGCATTGATAATTTTCCAGTGCTTACAACTCTACATCAAAGGCAATGAAAAAATTCCATATAACTTAGGTTTAATTTATTCAATACAAGAAAATCATTTAGATGCTTTAAATGCATATGATCTAGCCCTCAAAATTAAACCAGATGACGTAGATACCTTGGTAAATAAAGGCTCCACATTAATTGATGCTAAAGATTATGCTTCTGCTTTAGTGGTTCTAAATAATGCAATTCTATTAAGGCCCAACATCCCAGAAGCTTGGTCTAACAAGGGTGTAGCTTTAAATAAACTCAAGAGATACGAAGAAGCCATTACTTCCTTTGAGAAAGCTTTAAGTCTTAAGCCTGATTATGCTGAAGCTTGGTCTAACAAGGGTGTAGCTTTAAATAAACTCAAGAGATACGAAGAAGCCATTACTTCCTTTGAGAAAGCTTTAAGTCTTAAGCCTGATTATGCTGAAGCTTGGTCTAACAAGGGTGTAGCC
>NZ_JACVOW010000007.1:1808-4529 GCF_018882265.1 Polynucleobacter sp. AP-Feld-500C-C5
GCCCTAATTGAACTCAAGAGGTATGAGGAAGCCATTACTCACTTTGATCGGGCCTTAAGTCTCAAGCCTGATTCAGAAGCCTGGTCAAATAAAGGCGCCACCTTAAATGAGCTTAAGAAGCATGAAGAGGCGATTACCCACTTTGATCGGGCCTTAAGTCTACAGCCTGATTATGCAGAGGCTTGGTCAAATAAGGGGATCGCTTTAAATGAGCTCAAGAGATCTGTGGAGGCCATAGCTCACTACGAAAGAGCGCTTAGCCTCCGGTCTGATTATGCAGAAGCTTGGTCAAATAAGGGGGCTGCCCTTCATGGACTCAAGCGCTTTGAAGAAGCCATTACTCACTTCGAAAGAGCGATTAGCCTCAAGCCCGACTATGCAGAAGGCTGGTCAAACAAGGGGATCGCTTTAAACGAGCTCAAGAGGTATGAAGAGGCGATAGCTCACTTTGACCGGGCCTTAAGTCTCAAACCAGATTATGCAGAGGCTTTATCAAATAAAGGTGCCACCTTAATTGAGCTCAAGCGCTATGAGGAGGCTATTACTCACTTTGATCGGGTCTTGAGCCTTAAACCAGATTATGCAGAAGGCTGGTCTAATAAGGGGATCGCTTTAAACGAGCTCAAGAGGTATGAAGAGGCGATAGCTCACTACGAGAGAGCGCTTAGCCTCAAACCTGAGATTGATTGGGCGCATGGGGAGTTGCTTCATGCAAAGATGAAAATATGCTCCTGGGATCATTACCAAGATGAAGTCAATCAGCTTTCTAGTAAAGTGCATGCCTATCAAAAAGTAACGCAGCCTTTTCCACTGCTGGCTTTATCTGATGATGCTTTGCTACATCAAAAAGCTTCTGAGATTTATGTGCAAGATAGGCACCCAATCAATACTGCTTTAGGTCCCATTCCTAAGTTGGCTAAAAAAGAGAAAATTCGTATTGGTTATTTTTCTGCTGACTTTAGAAATCATGCTGTTTCTTTTTTAGCTGCTGAACTTTTTGAAATTCATGACAGAAGTCGCTTTGAAATATATGCCTTTTCACTGCTAAAGGCTTCCCCAGGTGATCAGATGAATTTACGCTTAAGAAAAGGCTTTGATAAGTTTGTAGATGTCGACAATTTGTCAGATCTAGAAATAGCTCAATTAGCTAGAAAATTAGAGATTGATATAGCGATTGATTTGTCTGGCCTAACTCAACACTGTAGAACTGAAATTTTTTCTTACCGGGCTGCACCCATTCAGGTCAATTGGTTAGGCTACCCTGGATCAATTGGCGTTAATTTTATTGATTATATTGTGGCTGATAAAACTATCATTCCAAAGTCACACCAACAGTTTTATACTGAGAAGGTTGCGCATTTGCCAGATACTTACATGGTGGATGACTCCCAGAGAATTTCCTCTTATAGAGCTTTTACAAAAGTAGAGTGTGGGTTACCAGAAAACGTTTTTATTTTCTGCTGCCTTAATAATGGCTATAAATATAATGAATTGGTCTTGAATGCCTGGTCCAAAATTTTATTGGCAGTAAAAAATAGTATTTTATGGATATCAGAAAATAATGAAGCCTTCAAGGCTAATGTAGTGGTTGAGTTTGAGAGACGAGGCATCGACTCTAGCAGGATTATTTTTGCTCAAAGAGTGGAGTTAATGGCAGACCATTTGGCAAGATATGCTCTTGCGGACTTATTTTTAGACACGCATCCCTACAATGCTCATAGTACAGCAATCGATGCTTTAAAAATGGGCATTCCCGTCCTTACTTTAATGGGGCAATCTTTTGCTAGCCGCGTAGCTGCTAGCCTCTTAAATGCTATTGGCTTACCAGAGCTTATTGCCAATACCCAAGAAGAGTATGAGGCCCTGGCGATAGAGCTAGCTCAGAACCCTCAGAAACTGGCAGATATTAAACAGACATTAGTTAACAACCGCTTAACCAAACCCCTATTTAATACGCCACTCTTTACTAAAAATCTTGAGGCTCTATATCTAAAAATGCATGAGCGTTATCAACAGGATCTAGAACCAGACCATATATCTATCGACTAAGCAGTGTTTTGGTGTGGCTAGACGGGTTGCTCTGAGGCTTAAATTATTAGATCTTAATCATAGCAATTAACAATCATCATAAAATGAGGCAATGAGTCATCAACTTCAATTAATGCTTCAGCAAGCGATTCAAGCCTTTGAGAGCGGCAATTTAGATAGCGCCGAAATAATTCTTAAAAGAGTTTTACAGGTTGATTCAAAAAATCTCCCTGCATTACATGTTTATGGTTTCATAAAGGCCTCGCAGTTCAATTTCAGAGAAGCTGCTGATTTATGGATTAGGGCTACTCGCATTAACCCTAATGATGCCTTCATCCATTACAACCTAGCAAAGGCTCTTTCGGACTCTGGAAATGATATAAAGGCGATTGCTCATCATAAAAAAGCCGTTGAACTAGCGCCCAATAATCCAGAGACTTGGCTTAATTACGGAAAAACAGTATCTAATTTAGGTAGCCATGAGATAGCTTTAGATTATTACAAGAAAGCCTTAAATATAGATCCTAATTATGTTCAAGCTAATTTGAATATAGGGGTCTCCCTTCATGAACTCAAGCGCTATGAAGAAGCAATTACTGCATTTGATAAAGCCCTAAGTCTCAAACCCGACTATGCAGAGGCTTGGTCAAATAAAGGTGCGACTCTCAATGAGCTCAAGCGGTACGAAGAGGC
>NZ_JACVOW010000008.1:0-3762 GCF_018882265.1 Polynucleobacter sp. AP-Feld-500C-C5
CCCGCTTAAGACCACCTGACTTTAGAAACTCTTTAACTACCTTTAGCTTGAACTGCTTGCTGTACTTGCTCATAAAACAAAACCCCCTTGGTTGGACATAGCGTCCAACTTTTGGGGGTCAGTTCACAAAGGTGGCTTTAGTGTTTCTTAGCGGCTCCAAGCAGAATCGATCGAAGCCTTGAATGCTCTACCTTACTTAATTAGACCGCAGGCAATTCTGGGGCCTGAGTTACCCGCTGGCTGTGATTTGTAATCATCAGGGTCGCGATGAACAACAACTGATCTTCCCAATATTCCAGTAGGGCCACTATTAACTGCAAACCCACTTAACTTTGCCGAATACACTGCATTGCCATTGGCGTCCGATTTAATATTTGGCATATCTCCAGCATGATTTGAGCCGCTTCCAGGCATACCATGTGACTTTGTGTCTGGATTAAAGTGTCCGCCTGCACTGGTTGCATCAGGAGCAGAGCAATCTCCTTTTTCGTGAACATGAAATCCTTGCTCAGCATTTGGCTTTAATCCGGAAAAGTTCCCGGTTACCAAAACATCATGTCCTTGCCAAACAAAGTTAACCGTACCTTTTGTATTTGATCCAGAACGTGAATCCAGGGTGGCCGATGCTTTTTGGCCGGTTCCATGCTCCATTGATTGGCAAGCCACCAAAGACATAACTGCAAGCGCGCCCATTGTTAAAGAAATCCCTTTAATCATTACCTGTCTCCTTTTGTTTATATTGCTGCAAGTTAGATCTTGCCTGATTCTCACAAAAATACCATTAAATCAAAAAAGACCTCTTTCAAAGTAGTCTTATTAATTTATTTAAGGGCGGACGGTATCAAACTCTGCCCTCAGGGCTTGGGACTAGGATAAAGTGTATGGGAAAGATGTTCTCCGTTTTTATTCACCTTCACCAAAACCATATCGCCCACCCCAACTACTTTGCCAGTGAAGGCCTGAATATTGACATGGTGTGTTACCAGAATGAGTGGCGCCTTAGATTGCCTAGACAGCTCGCTTTTAATGAGCTCCTCCAATTCTTTGGTTTGCTTCTTTTCTAGGCTCATATTGTCAAAAAATGAGCCGAGTGATGGCTCAATTTTTATTGGGCCCTTATTAAGAAGAGTTGCTGTATCCAAACATCTACACCATGGACTACTAAACACGTCTGCCTTTTGAATACCTTGGCTAGCTAACCACACCCCTATTGCCTTAGCTTGTCTTTTGCCGTAATCATCTAAGTTACGCTGAGTGGAACACTGGCTAATGACATACCCAGCAGGATCTCCATAGCCAGGAGCATCAGCGTGCCTCATTAACAGCACATGCTGACCATCCTGCAAATCATTTGCCAGAGTAGCCATTACTTGCTGAGCAATACAAAGACTGCTCAGTAAAAAAATACATGTAGTAATGGTTCGATTAATACGATTCATAAAAATTTTGTCATTTTGCAAGTCAGCCACACCATCCTAATCGATGACCATCAATCCTGCCAGACCAAAAGATAATGCCCCGCATAAAGCGGGGCATTATTGAGTTCTTGGTAACCCGGATCGGAATCAGCAAGAGCCAAGGATCTCTAATCCAGCTTAACCACTCTTTAGAGCTTTTTCTAGACAGGCAGATAAATGCTCATAATGCTTAATCGCTTTTGTCGTAGGAATCACAAATTTTTTGCGCCCATCAGTCTTATCTTCATTGAGCTTTACATAACCCATGGCGACTAAATTCTTAATACGTCCGTGGAGCGTCGCTTGTGAGCCTAGCTCACTTAAGGAAATTAAATCGCCCACCAAAAGCTCCTTGCCTTGAGTGGCAGCCAAGGTAATCTTGTTCAGAAGTTGCTCTTCGGTTGCATCTAGTTTCTTGCCTGGATTCATATGATCAAGGCCATCTAAGCAATTTAAAAAACGAATATAGGCTGAAGGGTTAATAGCTTTCATAATCTCAATTCTACCCCCCCCCCGAAGGGTAAACACCACTATGCTATGCACCAATTAAATTCATAATCATTTAATGCCTATTTTCAAGGCTTCTAGCCAATTTCTCTTCGAAATCATCCTTAGCGCCGCTCTGTATATGGCATTCTTTTATTTCAATCAAGCCATCACGGCACCACTTGAAGATGCCAGGGGGGTTAATTGGATTTTTCTCCCTGCAGGCATTCGTATTTTTATCACTCTAATATTAGATTACTCTGGCGCTATTGGCCTAGCCATTGCTTCACTCTTAATTAACTACATTGGTTTTTATGAATACGGCATAACTTCTACAGTTGGTATTGCGATTATTTGCGGAGTAGCGCCTCTACTAGGTAGGCACTTTGTCATTCACAACCTCAAAGTTCAGCCCGATCTTAGTAACATTTCATTAAGACAGCTCTTGGTGATAATCGTTGCATATTCATTCCTGAGCTCAGGCCTACATCAACTTTGGTTTGTGATAATGGGTCTAGATTCTGGCAGTTGGAATCATTTCATTGCCATGTTCTGCGGAGATATTGCAGGATCAATATTGTTTGTGGCCGTTATTAAATATGGGATTGACTTAGTTAAAGGAAGGCTAGGCAGGGATAACTTGATTGAGTAGTGCCCTTTTAAAAAACGCTTCATGCTGGAGATAATCTAAGATTTCTGACTAAGTCTTATTTGGCAGGGGCCGAAGTTGGCTTACCTTTTTCCAAGATCACGGTTGCCAATAATTTGGTGATTCCTTTGGCCGTATTCTTTGCAGCATGTACTTTACCGCCTTCAATAATAAAACCATCGCCTTCTTTCAAAGAGGCCATCGGTTTTCCTTCAACCATTAAATCTACAGAACCCTCTAATATATAACCCACTAATTCGCCAGGATGTGTATGAGGAACTTCAGCGGCGCCAGCTGGAAACTCAACAATCTGCAAAGTGGCCTCTCTTCCGGTGCTACCCACATCCGATTTTTGAAGTACCGTACGTTTTGGTCGCAACTCGTCAGTCTGCGTCTGCGCGAACGCAAAGTGGGCCATAAAAAAACTGATCGACAAACCCAGCCCAAGCCATTTTGCTAGTTTCATTTTCAGCCCTTATTAAATTAATGTAGATATCGTATCGTAAACTGATTCTATGTGAGGATATATGAGACTACTAGGCCCTAGAATCGCTAATCTTTGGGGGCGTATTGCATCTCACCATTACCAAATGACCAGTTTTCTTTATTCACCTCAATCAAATTGATGACAATGTCTTGAGGTCTAACTTTAAGTCTTTCAACCAAGCCTTCACATATGGCTTTGTAGAACTTTTTTTTCAGCTCAGTAGTTCTACCCTCATTTAAAGTCACCTGAATAAAGATAATATCTTCAGAATACTCAATGCCTAAATAACTTTTAGGTACGACTAGCTCCTGACTTTCGTGCTTAGTAATAACTTGAAACTTATCATCTTTAGGCACATTAATATGCGCCGTCATCACTTGATAAACAATTTCGCCCACTTGCTGGGCAAAGCCTTCTTGGTGTTTTTTGCTTAAATCGATTCTGACAAATGGCATAGAGCCTCCTTATTTACTTTTATCTTATCTAAATCTGATAAATCTTGTTATGCCATGCACTCATTTGTCACAAAAGAAAATAGCCCAACAAGTGGGCTATTTGTCCTACCCGAGACATAGTTTACGTTTTATACCGGGCACATACTTTACAGTTTTTGGCATAGGAGGGACCACTCTATGCCGTGGAATGAAAGTACGAAGATGGACGAAAAGCTCAAATTTGTGTCT
>NZ_JACVOW010000009.1:0-1269 GCF_018882265.1 Polynucleobacter sp. AP-Feld-500C-C5
TGAACTGCTGTCAATTTAGGTCCATTACCAAAGAGAGTTTTTCTATAGTAAATCATTGCAGCATCATAGGTTGATTCTGGATGATTCTGGGTACTTGGGTTTGGGGTGCTGGTGGTCTGTAACCTAAAGCGCTATGCGGCCTGACATGGTTGTAATGCTTAACCCACTCTCCCACGATGATCTGGGCTTCTTTTAAGCTATAAAAGATCTCCCCATCCAAAAGGTTGTCCCTAAAGGTGCCATTAAAGCTTTCACAAAAGCCATTCTCCCAAGGACTACCGGGGGTGATGTAAGCGGTTTTCACTCCAATGCCAGATAACCAACTACGCAGCTCTTTAGCAATAAATTCTGGACCGTTATCCGATCGAATATATTGCGGGATACCATGGATCATCATGGCGTTTGCCAGTTGCTCAATCACTTGGATCGATCCAATTCTTCTGGCGCAGAAGATCGTTAAACACCTTCTAGTGTATTCATCAATCATCGTGAGCATGCGGATCTTGCCACCATACGCGTCTCTAATAAAGACAAAATCGTAACTCCAAACATGATTGGGGGCAGTAGCTCTTAGCCTCATACAGCTGCCATCGGAGAGCCACAATCTACCTCTAGGGGGTTGTTTTTGCGGGATCTTTAGACCTTCTTGCCGCCAGATGCGAGCGACCTTGGCGGTAGTCGCTTGTCCCCAACCAGCGTTACGCATCATGCTGGCAATCAATCGATAACCGTAACGGCCATAGGTGCTGGCCATACGGATGACCTCAGCTCGTAGGGGCTCTTCGTCATCTCTAGGCAATGGCATATAGCGATACGCTGCTCTAGATAGCCCCACTAAACTGCAGGCAGTCCGCTCAGAGATAGAATGCTGGTCCATGAGCAGCTGCGCTGCATTTTTACGCCTAGTAGGGCTTAGAAGTTTCCCTTAATGACTTCCTTGAGCATGACTTCTCGTAGCGATAAGTCCGCTACGAGCTTCTTGAGTCGGGTATTTTCCAGTTCTAGATCTTTGTACTTACGAGCTTGATCGACCTTCATGCCGCCATAAATCTTGCGCCAACGATAGTAGCTTTGCTCTACCGTTCCCACTTCTTTACAGGCCTGGGCTAGGGTTTTGCCGTTCGTTGTCAGGACATCGATTTGACGCAATAAGGTGACGATTTGCTCGGGTTTAAGACGTTGGCCTTTTGCCATATTTAGCACTCCTTTAAGGTGAAGATTATCAAAAATCCTCTCTTTTGGAGTGGTACTAAAAATCAGGTCAGTTCA